>CALBSU010000740.1 GCA_937967285.1 uncultured Acidobacteriota bacterium | reverse complement strand
ATCGCGGCATCCATAAGATTCGGCAGATTCGGCACGCCGGAGCGGGCGAGATCTGTCACGTTTGCTTCAAATTCCTGACATCTCATAACGAATTCCTCGCCGAGGTCCCGCGAACCGTGACCTCATCCGATCTTTCCTGCTTTCCCAGCCTGTCAAGCAGCAGTGTTCGCGCCCGATGGAGTCTCGATCGGACTGTGCCGACCGCGCAATCAAGGATCTTCGCGGCGTCGGCGTAACTCATCTCCTCTAGATCGCACAGGATGACGACTTCGCGGTAATGCGGCGGCAGCCCTGTGATCGCCTGTCTGACGTTTTCGATGGTTTCGGCCCTGGTCAGGTCGGCGAGAGGGTTGTCCAGCGTCACCAGATGGCCCGCGGAGTCGCCGCCTTCTTCATATTCGACCGGCATCGGCACCATCGAACTGTCGCGGTTGATTCTTCTCAGTACCTGGTTGCGGGCGATGCCGAGCATCCAGGTCGTCAGGGCGCCGCGTGAGGGGTCGAACCGTTGACCGTCCTTCATCAGAGCCATGAAGACATCCTGTGTGACATCCTCAGCGATACCGTCCTTTCCGCCGCACATCCGGTAGGCGAAGCGATGGACCATGCCGCTCCGCCGACGGTAGAGCGTCGTAAAGGCGTCTTCGTGACCTGCCAGCGTCAGCTTCAGCAGTTCATGATCGTCAGCTGTGTTCAGATTGGTCATGCCCGCTCAACGGTATCAATATATAAAGGGCTTCTGACGGCTTTCTCAGGCCCGCTCCCTCTCCTGCTGTCGCATATGATTATTATTTTTCGGGGGAAAGTTCCAGAAAAATCCATTTGACACTTGCGACCTGTTAATTCATTGTACCTGTTCACTTTGGAGAAAGTCAGGGAAACAGTAGTCTTATGTCTGAAAACGGAACGAATGCCAAAACAGGGAAATACTGGCAATCGGATGCGGCGCTGATAATGCTGGCGCTGATGTGGGGGACCTCCCACGTTATCACCAAGGATATTCTGTCGACGCATTCGCCGGCATTCTATACGACCGCCAGGTTCGGCATCGCGGCCGTCTGTTTCGCGCTGCTTTTCTCGCGGCATCTGCTCAGGAGCGGCCGTCGCGAAGTCGTTCAGGGCATCATTCTCGGGCTCTGCAGTTTCGGCGGAATCGCCTTCTATGTCGCCGGGCTGAGCATCACGCAGGCATCGAAGGCGGGTTTCATTACCGGACTCTATCTGGTCTTCACCCCGCTGCTCGCCTATCTGATCTTCAGAACGCGGCCGACGCGGGATCATCTGACGGGGCTGGCGATAGCGATCTTCGGCTTCATCCTGCTCAGTTTTCCGGGAGTGGGCGAGTCGGTCAACTGGGGCGATCTGCTGGTCCTGCTGGCGGCGGTCGGATGGGCATCCCATATCGCCGCGACGAGCGCATTTGCACGGCAGAGCGATGTTCGGGTGCTGGCCGCGGTGCAGGTCATAACCGTCGCGCTGCTGGCTGGAGCGGTGCTGATCCTGCTCAGATCGATCGGTTACGACAGAAGTCCCAATCCGGTCGATCTCAGATTCGGAGTCCAGATCGGCTACATGGCGATCATGGTCACATTCGTCGCGGCTCTGGTTCAGACCTGGGCGCAGGGAAAAGTCTCCTCGACGCACGCCGCCATTCTTTACGCGCTCGAACCGGTCACGGCGGCCTTCTTCGCCTATCTGGCCCTTGGCGAAAGGCTCGGACTGATCAAGGGCATCGGAGCGGCATTGATTATCGCGGGTGTCATGGTCTCGAGGCTCAGGCTGGCGACACGGATTTCGGGCAGCGACCGTCGATCCGGTGAGCTGGGGTTGAGCGGAGAAGTGTGAGGATTCCTCCCGATCATATGCTCACAAGACAAGTTTTCCGCCGGACCGTTACACTTTTTGTCGTATTCAGTTATAATTCAGCGGTCAAATTCGAGCGGCAGCCCTGCCGTTACACACATGCTTGGCACGGAAGCGTTGACTGACAATGATGCCCCGAAATAGCGCGTTTCTGTTGCAGTGATTTGGCAGTCCGACCCTGTAAAAGCGTCTATTCGGAGCAGAATCTGCTGCGGTCCGTCTATGGAGTGCTCTGAGTTGTGGCGCTGCTCTCATTCGATCCGATCGATTAAGCTCGCTCTTGTTTTTCTTGGGGTTATGGATGACAAAAGTCATGATCGTGGATGATCTGGACCATGTTCGTCGCATGCTCGTCTACGCTTTAGAAGATGATTACACGCTGACTCAGGCCTCGAATGGTCTGGAAGCGATCGAACTGCTTGAAAGAGAGCGGCCGGACGTGATCGTCATGGATCTGGACATGCCCGTCATGGATGGTGTGGAAGCGACGCGCCGGATCAAGGCCGATCCCAAATTCGCAGGTATCAAAATTCTCGCCGTCTCGGGGCAGAACAACAGCGAAAAATCCCGCCTTGTCAAGGATGCCTGCGACGCCTACATTGAAAAACCCTTCGACATCGACGACCTCGTCGAAACCGTCCGCCAGCTCGCAGTGAAATAAGCAAGGTGCGCACGCGCACCCGTGTCTCGCAATTGGGAAAAAGACGTCCCGAAAAGGGACAGTTCCTGCCCGCCGATTTCCGGCACCGATTCAGCAAGATCAGTGAAATCA
>CALBSU010000739.1 GCA_937967285.1 uncultured Acidobacteriota bacterium | reverse complement strand
AGACCGGCCAGATGTTCCAGCCGGTCCGCGTCGCCGTCTGCGGCCGCAAGAACGCGCCGCCGCTATTCGAAACCCTCGAAGTCGTCGGACGCGAAACCTGCCTCAAACGCATCAATGAAGCGATAGGCAAGTTGGGGGGAAGTGATTAAACGCCAAGACGCAAAGAGGATTAAACGCCAAGGCGCCAAGAAGGCCAAGAGGGAATTAATGGCGGAATGGTGCCTGATTCCTCTGTCTCGCCGATCGAGCAATGATTAGATCCGGTGTTTCATTACATTAATACACCTTGGCCCTCTTGGCGCCTTGGCGTTCAATCCTCTTGGCGTCTTGGCGTTTAATCCTCTTGATGCCTTGGCGTTTAATAATCACTGAAAACTGGAGACTTTTCCGCTATCATATCAAAAGGCTTATAAACAGCCCGGACCCCGAATATTTACCCAGGAGAAATCACACACACCATGAGTTCGCAGGAACCAGAAATCGCGTCGGAGGAGACAGCCGGCCGGTCCAATTTCATACGTGACATCATCATCGAAGACATCAAAGCCGGCAAGCACGGCGGCCGGGTCCAGACGCGGTTTCCGCCCGAACCGAACGGCTATCTGCACATCGGCCACGCCAAGGCGATCTGCCTGGATTTCGGCCTCGCGGCGGAGTTCGGCGGCAAATGCAACCTCCGCTTCGACGACACCAACCCCTCGAAGGAAGAGACCGAATACGTAGAGGCGATCGAAGAGGATGTCCGCTGGCTCGGCTTCCAGTGGGACGGGCTGTTCTACGCCTCTGACTATTTCGGACAGCTCTACGAATGGGCGATTCAGTTGATCCGGGATGGAAAAGCCTACGTCTGCGACCTGAGCGCCGATCAGATCCGCGAATACCGCGGCACGCTGACCGAGCCCGGCAAGGAGAGCCCGTACCGCAACCGCTCGGTCGAGGAGAACCTCGACCTCTTCGAACGCATGAAGAACGGCGAGTTCCCGGACGGCTCGCGCACGCTGCGTGCGAAGATCGACATGGCATCGCCGAACCTCAATTTCCGCGACCCTGTCATGTACCGCATCCTGCACATGGAACACCACCGGACCGGCAATGAATGGTGCATCTATCCGATGTATGACTACGCGCACGGCCAGTCCGATTCGATCGAGCGCGTCACGCACTCGATCTGCACTCTTGAATTCGATAATAACCGCCCGCTCTACAACTGGTTCATCGAGCAACTCGGCATCTTTCCGTCGCGCCAGTACGAGTTCGACCGCCTGAGCCTGACCTACACCCTGCTCAGCAAGCGCAAACTGCTCAAGCTGGTGCAGGAAGGACACGTCGCCGGCTGGGACGATCCGCGCATGCCGACGCTTTCAGGCATGCGCCGCCGGGGCTACACGCCCGAAGCCATCCGGACCTTCTGCGCCAACATCGGTGTCTCGAAGACCAACGGCGTGACACAGCTCGAACACCTCGAACACTTCCTCCGCGAGGACCTGAACAAGCATTCCCTGCGCGTCATGGCCGTCCTCAAACCGTTGAAGGTGATCATCGACAACTATCCCGAGGATCTGGTCGAGGAGATGGACGCCGTCAACAACCCCGAAGACGCCGGCGCCGGAACCCGCAAGGTCCCCTTCTCGAAGGTCCTCTACATCGAACAGGAGGATTTCCGCGAGGATCCGCCGAAGAACTACTATCGGCTGACACCCGGCAGAGAGGTCCGTCTCCGCTACGGCTACCTGATCACCTGCCAGAGCGCCGTCAAGGACGAGGCCGGCAATATCGTCGAGCTCCATTGCACCTACGACCCCGAGACGCGCGGCGGCAATACGCCGGACGGCCGCAAGGTCAAATCGACCATCCACTGGGTCTCTGCCGCGCACGCAGTCGACGCCGAAGTTCGGCTCTACGACACGTTATTCTCGAAGGAAGATCCGAACGATGTTGAGGAGGGACAGGACTTCACGGCCAACCTCAACCCGAACTCGCTCGAGGTTCAGACCGGCTGCAAAGTCGAACCCGGTCTGAAGGATGCCGTTCCCGGCACGCGATACCAGTTCGAACGCATGGGCTACTTCTGCGTCGATCCCGATTCGCAGCCCGGCAAACCGGTCTTCAACAAGACGATCGGCCTCCGCGATACCTGGGCGAAGATCGAAAAACGTGAGTCTAAATAATGATATGGAGTGCGTCGCCTGCGGGCGCCGCTATAGTATCCAATTTTACTCGCGAGATTCCTCCTTGCGGCGTTCGGCGCTCAATTCGCCTGCAAGAGAACGTCCCTTATCAGATGAAAGTGATCTGAATTCGCCCCGACAGGGGCGACAGAAAATAGCCCGGGGCAAGCGCGAAGCGCGCAGCCCCGGGAAGCTTGTGCAGCGCCATTCGCACCCTGAAGGGGTGCCAGATCAACAATGGTTCT
>CALBSU010000738.1 GCA_937967285.1 uncultured Acidobacteriota bacterium | reverse complement strand
TTCCATACGCCGGCGGCCGGCTTGCCGTTGAACGCAGACAACAGTCCTTCAGGTTTGAAAATCCCTTCAAATGGCGGCGCTCCGGATGTGATCGGAGTAGCTGCCGAATCGTCAAACACAGTGAATACGCCTGAGCAATTGTTGAGGCCGCTCCCGTAATTATCCTCGGATGCGCCATTGTCCGTGGTCAGTTCGACGGTTGTACCGTCCGGGCCGACCAGATAGATGTCGAGATCGCTGACCCAGGGATGATTTGCTCTGAGTCGCACATTGACGTCGCTGATGACGCCGTTGTCGCTGACGTTGATCGGAATTTCGATCAAGCCTCGATCGGGAATTGAGACGGAAGAACCGGTGTAGGTGTAATTGCTGGTGACGGTGTATGCGCTCGACGCGCCGAGCAGGAATTTATATGTCACGGTGCCGAGATCCGTCGGGCCATCCTGCAGTTGAAGCGTGGCAGTGATCTCACCACCGCAGTTTCCGCTCGCTGTGAAGGTGAATGGACGGCTGGCGCTTCCGCTTCCGACAGCCAGCGTTCCAAACGACTGCGGAGGGCCTGGATTGGTGACGCCTCCGGTTGGCAACAGCGTCGCCACCAGGTTGTTCAGCGGATCGAGACCGGAATTTCGCAGTCCCAGATCAACCGTCACGTTCTCTCCCGGATCGACAGCCTGGTTGGCCGTCGCGCAGCTCTCGGCAGTGATTACCGGATCGCTTGTGATTGCTGCTTTCTGCGCGAGTATGGCGCGAATTCCGAAATTTCCGGCAAGCGATGAGCTTATATCGTCGACCAGTGTGTAAGTGGCTCCCGTTGAAAGATAGGAGCGCCTGTTCGATGACGGCGTCTGGTCGATGACAACCGGCAACCGGCCCGACGGGTGTGTGATCCTGAAGCCCACGACGAAATCCCCGGACGCTATGGATATTTTCGGTATCTGGTAGATGTTGAACTCATCCAGATTCTGTATCGTGCTGTTAACAGTCTGAAAAATGACGCTGTTGACGTCGGAATTGCCTGTCGGGTTTACGCCATAGACTATGGTGACGCTCGTGCCTTTGCTCACGCTCATCAGGGATTTGAAATAGATACCGACGGCGTCGATCGTAGCAGGGTAACTTGACGGTGTAAGCCGGTTGAGCGCTGTCAGCGTGCCGCCGCCGGAGAGCCCGACGGCGTTCTCGAAGCTCCCGTCGTCGACAGCCAGCATGGCCAGCCCGCTCTGAGTGACGGTGAATGTGTTCCCGGCAATTGTAAGAGTCCCTTTGCGTTCGAACCCGGAATTCGCCGCGACTGTGAAGTCCACGCTCCCGTTTGCGGATCCGCTGCTTCCTGAAGTAATGCTCATCCACGGAACGTTGCTTGCCGCCGACCACGTGCAGCCTGATCCTGCCGTCACATTAACCGATCCCGAGCCTCCGTTGGCGCTGAAAGACTGCATTGCAATCGAGATGGAATAGTTGCACGGCGAGCTCGATAGAGCGGTCACAGCATCGTCGACCTTGATTCGAGGCTTGGCGATATTATTTCGCGAATCGGTCAGTTGCAGGCCGGTTGCCGATAATGCCTGAAGTACCTGAGAGACGGATGCGTTGGGAGTCTTCGATTTGAGCAGCGCGAAGGCTCCCGCAACGTGCGGCGTCGCCATCGAGGTGCCGCGAAAATTGGCGAATCCGCCGCCGGGTACCGAAGAATTGATCCATTCGCCCGGCGCCAGCAGATTCAACGATGTCGCACTGTTCGAAAAACTGGAAACCGCGTTGAGAGAAGAGCCGTTACTGCCGTCGGCGCTCGATCCGACGCTCACCGCGGACGAAATGCAGGCCGGCCGGCTGATCCCGTTCTGGGCGCCGTCATTGCCGGAAGCCACGACTGTGGCGATCCCGACTGACCTCAGATTGTCGATTATCGCCTTGTAGGCGGTTTCCGAATCATCGCAGTTGATGACCGGGCTGCCTCCTCCCAGACTGAGGTTGACCGATGCGATCGAAAAATCGTTCCGCAACTCGTAAACCCGCTGCAGGCCGAGCAGTGTGTCCGAGATATACGGCGCCACGCACGGCGTTGGGGACGGCGGACAGGTCTGCAGTTTCGATGCGACTTTGATGGCGATGATTTTGGCGTCACGCGCGACGCCGGAAAACGTGTCGCCCTTGCCGGCGGCAATGCCGGCGACGTGTGTCCCGTGCTCGCATCCGGGCAGTGTCGGATCGCAATTGACTCCGGAATCCGCAGCCGTGCTC
>CALBSU010000737.1 GCA_937967285.1 uncultured Acidobacteriota bacterium | reverse complement strand
GTCGGACCGCAGACCTTGTGCCCCGAGAACGCGAAGAAATCGCAATCGAGCTCCCGGACGTCGATTTTGAGATGCGAGGTCGACTGCGCGCCGTCGATCAGGACGGGCACTTCATGGCTGTGCGCGATGTCGATCACCTTTCTGACCGGATTGATCGTTCCGAGCGCATTCGACAGATGGACCAGCGCCACCAGCCGCGTCCGCGCGTTGATCATCTGCTCGAACTCTTCGATCACCAGCTCGCCCCGTTCGTTGATCGGGATGACGCGCAGCTTCGCGCCGACCTGCTCGCAGAGCATCTGCCACGGAACGATGTTCGAATGATGCTCCATGGCCGAGATGATGATCTCGTCGTCCTCGTGTACGAATTTGCGGCCGTAGCTGTTGGCGATCAGGTTGATGCTCTCCGTCGTTCCGCGGGTGAAGATGATCTCGTGCGATTCGGCGGCATTGATGAACTTCTGGATTCTGACCCTCGCGCCCTCGTATTCCCGCGTCGCCACCTGGCTCAGGGTATGCACTCCGCGATGCACATTCGAATTCTGCTCGGTGTAATACCGCTCGATCGCATCGAGCACCGATTTCGGCTTGTGCGTCGTCGCGGCATTGTCGAGGTAGACCAGCCGGCGACCGTGAACCTCCGTGCCGAGGATTGGGAAGTCTCTGCGAATGCTTTCTGTGTCGAGCTTGTCTTTCTGCGCGGCCATGTTCATCTCGCTTCCGTTAGTGACTTCCATCCCTCAAGCCACCTCCAGGCTCTGATGCAGCTTGTCCATGACCACTCTGTCGAGTTGTTCGCGGACCGATTTGAGCCTGATCTTGCTGATCACATCCTCGGCGAAGCCGTAGGTAAGAAGGGCGCGCGCCCTCTCCGGATTTATCCCGCGGCTGGCGAGGTAGAAGAGTTCATCGTCCTCGAGCTGGCCGACCGTCGCGCCGTGCGAGCATTTGACGTCGTCGGCGAAGATCTCGAGTTGCGGCTTGGTGTCCGCCGTCGCCGTTTCCGAGAGCAGCAGATTCTTGTTCAGCTGATGGGCATCGGTCTTGGCAGCTCCCTCCCGGACGAAGATCTTGCCGTTGAAGATCGCACGCGACTTGCCGTCGAGGATCCCTTTGTAGAGCTGATGACTGTTGCAGTACGGCTTCCGATGATCGATCGATGTGTGGTTGTCGATGTGCTGGCGCCCGGTCGCAACGTAGAGTCCGTCGACCGTCGTCTCGACGTGCTCGTCATCCAGCACCGCGTTGAGCGTGTGACGGACGATGCTCCCGCCCAGATGGATCGTGCAGGAAACGTAGTTGCTGTCGCGCTCCTGATGGATCTGAGTCGTCGCGACATGGAAAGCCTGCTCGCTCTCCATCTGCAGCCTGTAATGATTGAGCACCGCACCCTCTGCCGCATGAACCTCAGTTACGACGTTGTTGAAGTAGACCGATTCGCCTGTCGAGACATAGCTCTCGATAACAGACGCGATCGAACCCTTTCCGGCCGAGACGAGCACCCGCGGATGGGCAGCAATCGGCTCGGCGGTCGATGAGATGAAGAGCAGATGAATCGGCCGCTCGACCACCCTGCCGGCGGGAATGTGGACGAATGCCCCGTCCCCGATCACCGCCGTGTTGAGCGCCGTGAACGTCTCCTTCTCAAATGAGGCGTAGGCGCCGAGATGGCGCCGCGCCGCTTCGCGATACTCATCCGGAATCTCGCCCAGGCTCGTCACGCAGATCCCCTCGGGCAGTTCGCTCAGATCCGACAACCCGCGGGCGAACAGACCGTTGACGAAGACCAGCCTCTGTCCCGCAGCCTCCGAAAAGACGAAACGATCGAGGTCGGCATGCCGGACCGCGCCCGCCTCGAGATCGAAGATCTGCCGGAACGGCACTTTCAGGATCGGCGCGACGCTCGTGTACTTCCATTCCTCATCCCGCGTCGTCGGGAATTCCAGGGCCTCGAAACGCGCCCCCGCCTTGCCCCTCAGCTCCGCCAGCCAGTCCGGATCGCGCCCCTCCCTCGTCCTCTCGAAGAGCTTGTATGCCGAAAAATAGTTTTCCTTCTCTGTCGCTGCCTGTTGCATAGTTTTATCGGAATGTTCGTAATCGGGAAGTAAGTAGAAAGTAGAAAGTAAAAAGTAGAAAGGGATAAATAATTATTGCAATTAATTTGAAACCCGCATCTATTAAAGCCGTTACTTACTTTCTACTTTCTACTTTCTACTTTCTACTTTCTACTTTCTACTTTCTACT
>CALBSU010000736.1 GCA_937967285.1 uncultured Acidobacteriota bacterium | reverse complement strand
TTGATCAGAAAGTTGGCCCAGGCAAAGCGATGACGATCCAGAATGGAATAGATCAGAACCGACAGGCCGTAACGGCATCCTGTCCCCACCGCGCCCCCAATCAAAACCAGTATCGTGGTAGTCATGCGCGATATTTTATCAGTGTAATGAAAGTTGAAAAGGGTCCGGAAACTCGTTCCGGACCCTTTTCATTTGACAGACTGACCTGGCCTTTAGCAGCTCGGGATGAAGACCGGAATCCTGATCGTCGCTGCCGCGGACAATGTCAGTTTGTGCAGGTTATGTCCCTGGTTGAAGGCCGAACTGGTGGACTTCGCCTGCGGGTTGTAATTGATCATCGAGCCAAGAAGCGCGCGATCGTTGACGGCCCAGAACTTCATCCAGCCCGACCTGCCCGCCGGAATCACGCGGCTGAACGGCGTGAATGTACGCGGGAAGTTGTTCGACAGTATCTGCCGTGACTGGCAGTTGCCGAGATTGGCGGTGAAGCTGTATGAAGTTTCAGCATCGTCAAAGACGAGGCCGTTGATCGGACCGATCGTGGCGCCTCCGATCTGGAAGTCGCCGCCGACGCGATTCAGGATGAGCATCGTCGAGTTGCCGTCGGCCGGGCTCGGGACGTTGCTGGCGACGAGTACCCTCGGCAGCCGGTTGTAGAACATCCCGTCGAAGATGAGATCCGTCGTCGTCACGTTCGGGTCCGTGCCTCCGGGGAACATCATGACCGCCTGGATCGACTCGGCGCCCAGGCTCGCCTCGTGACCGCTGGCGAACTTGACGTATTCGTCGCCGATCAGGCAGTTGAATGCCCGCGGCAGTCCGGTCTCGCAGTCGACCGCGACGGCCATCAGGTACCCGGTGTTGCCCGGATCGAAGTCGGACGCCAGGAAGGTCGTCGTCTGGTTCGGAGTCAGGCAGACGAAGGCATCGAGGACCGAGCAGCTCGAGCCGTCCACCGCAAACAGGTGGACGCACACGCTCTCGGTCTGTGAAACGTTCGTCAGACTGATCCGCGCGTTCTGGATGTTGCTGTTGACCGCATCCGAGGTGTAGATCGGGTAGAAGAGGATCGAACCCGGCTGCTGGTCGCTGACCTCGGTATCGGCCGGATAGGACTCGTTCGCAGTCAGACCCGGCATGGTGATCCGCGTCTCCCAGAGCGAGGTGTTATCGGCAAGGTTCGGATCCGGCAGACAGTTCGTCGTCGAGATCGTCGCCCTGTTGATCACGGTCACGATCGGATGCTTGATCGGCACCTTGGCCCTGATGATCACCGTTCCCGAGGTCGGGAAGGTAGTCGCGCACTGATTGGCCGCGCCCAGAATCCCCAGTTCCGCCGTCACAGTCGAGATGCCGTTGACGGTCGTCACCGAGAAGATGGTGCCCGGAACCGTCGAGGTCGTCTCGACCACCTCGAAGCCCTTCGGCAGGACATCGACGATCTTGGTGCCGGCGGCGTTTGACGGCCCCTTGTTCGAGAAGCTGAGCGTGTAAGTCACGATCGAATCGAAGCCGGTCGTGCTGTACGGAGCTTCCGAAGGCCCGCTCTTGGTGATCATCAGATCGGACTGGGCCTGAACCGTCGTCGTCTCGGTAGCCGAATTGTTGGCCGGATTCGGATCCGGTGTGAGCGACGAAGTCGTAGCCGTGTTGCTCAGGATCGTGTTGCAGGTGACCTCCGGGCAGACGCGGACAACGATCGTCAGCGTCCGCTTGACGCCGGGGCCGGTAAAGCCGTTGGCTGTCCCGCCGGCCGCATCCCAGGTCGCCTTGACGACGCCGTTGGCGTTGACCGCGGGAGTCATCAGGGTCGCGCCCGCTGAGGCCGCGGCCGAGACGAAGACCGTTCCGGCCGGGATCGGATCGCTGATCATCATGTTCAGCGCCGCGCTCGGACCGTTGTTGGTCGCCTCGATGGTGTAGGTCAGATTGGTTCCGGCTATGACCGGATCGGGGCTGTCGGTCTTGGTGATCGACAGATCCGCCCGGAATATGACGTTGACCGTGTCGCAGACGTTGGTGCTGTTTCCTGCCACCGGATCAGTCGACATCGAAGTCGCCGTGACGCAGTTCTGATACTGCACAGGTTCCGGACCCGGGAAGGGTTGCGGAGTGAATGCGCTCTGCCGGACGACGATCTTGACGACAACCGTTCCGGCCGGGTTGACCGTGCCATCCGGTTTCTTGTTCGGCGGCAGCTCTGCGGCCGTACAGGTGACGCTGGTCGGCGTCGCGCGCGGGTCGACCGCGGCGTTACCGGCAGGCGTACAGGTCAGATTCGGAGCGCCGTTGCCGTCAGGCGATTGCAGAACCTGAATGCTCTTGACCGCCTGATAAGCCGGGATGGTGTCGACCAGGCTGACCATTTGAGCCGTGCTCGGGCCGTTGTTGGTCATCGTGATCGTGTACTCGAGGTCCGTTCCGGCGATCACCGGATCGGGCGTGTGAGTCTTGGTCAGGGCGATGTCCGAGGTCGGAGCGACCGGAGTGGTCAGCGTCGCCGTCCCGGAGACCGGGCGATTGAAGTTGTTGAGTGTCGCATCGACCACAGCCGTGTTGACCAGATCGGTCTTGGTCGCCGGATCGATGAAGACCGTGATGTCGATCGCCGCCGTGTTGTTCGGCGCGTTGGCCGAAAGCAGCGGCGCCGTGCAGACCAGCGA
>CALBSU010000735.1 GCA_937967285.1 uncultured Acidobacteriota bacterium | reverse complement strand
TCTACCTCGGCCGCGGGATAAATTTCCCGATCGCCCTCGAAGGCGCGCTCAAACTGAAGGAGATCTCATACATCCACGCTGAAGGTTACGCTGCAGGTGAGATGAAGCACGGCCCGAACGCTCTGATCGATTCGCGCCTGCCGGTGGTCGTCATCAACACGCTCGATCCTGAGGATGTCAAATCCAGGCTGAGATACGAGAAGACGCTCTCGAACATTCAGGAGGTGCGGGCGCGCGACGGGATCGTGGTAGCGGTCGTAACCGAAGGCGATGTCGACACGCGCGAGGCCGCCAGTTACACGCTCGAGGTGCCGGCTTCGAGCGAGCTGCTCTCGCCGGTGCTATCGGTGGTGCCGCTGCAGCTGCTTGCCTACCACGTTGCCGTCCGCCGCGGCTGCGACGTCGATCAGCCGCGCAATCTGGCCAAGAGTGTGACGGTGGAGTAGCCCCTCAACCGGCATCGGCGGTCGAATCTTCCTCGGAAGCTTCCGGCTGAAATTCGATCCGATCGAAGACTTCTGCCAGATTCAAAGTGCAGGCGATCGAATGGATGGTCAGGCTGTCGCCG
Organism: uncultured Acidobacteriota bacterium; assembly: GCA_937967285.1. Lineage (GTDB taxonomy): Bacteria > Acidobacteriota > Blastocatellia > RBC074 > RBC074 > JADJXM01. The sequence continues at coordinate 13,829 of CALBSU010000735.1, read as the reverse complement.
AGATCCTGGTAGACGTGATATGACCAGCCGCCGTCCTGCAGGCGCGAGAAGTGCTCGATGACCGGCATCGACTGTGAAACGAGCACGTAATCGGTCAGCGTCGGGTTCCAGTTCTGATAGCGGTGAAATTTCTCTCCGCGATCGAAGGCTTCGGTAGCGGGCGAGAGCACCTCGATGACCACAACCGGATTTGTCAGCACGTCGCGGTGCTCATCGTGAAATTCAGGTTCGCCGCAGAAGACGACGAGATCCGGATATGAGTAAAGCCCTTTGGTTCTTCTTTTGTTGTCAGGCACAGGCCCGCTGCGGACCTTGAAATCCTTCGACCATGCCTGGCATCGGCTGCCTTTCAATTGTGATCCAATAGAGACCGCCAGATTCATGCAGATTGTCCCGTGCTCGGGACTTTCGCCGGCCATGTCGAAGACGAATCCATCGAGATATTCGTGGCGTTCCTCGGACTTCCTCTCCAGCGTCAGGTAGTCATCGATGGTTAAATTGATTTCAGATTCAGGTAATGCCATATGTCCCCTATTTCCTGTACTCTTTCAGCAAATCATCGATCGCGCTGCGAGTGAAAGTGTTCATCAGAAACGCCGCGAGGAATGCTTTTTTGACGTCATCGTCGTCGGGGCGCTGCATGACGCGGTCGATGTACTCGGTATCGACCGGCTGGGGCGACATGGCAATCATCCGGCGGACATATTTTTCGATGTCGCCCAGATCATACGTCAGAGTCCTTGTCAGCAGCCGAGTGCGCTGACGTGTCAGCACGCTGTTGATCAACTGGAGGGACAATTTCTGAATGTTGGAGTAAACCTGTTCGAGGCGGACGGCGGTATTGCCGGTCTCAGCCGTTTCACTGATGGGTTGAGAGAGTTTTAGGCTGACGTTGCGAAAGACCGTCGGCCAGGCGATACCGATGGCGAGCGCCGCAGTCCAGGTTCCGGCGCCGGGCGCCAGGCTGACTGCAATCATAAATATCACCGATGCCGCAACGAAATTGATGATGATCAGCATCCACGCGCCCCAGGTCCTGAGCGCCCGTCCGGTCTCTGCCCGGAACTCCCCGATGATCTCGCTCAATGCCCAAAGAGCGCCGACCGAGCCGGCGAGTAATGCGAGTAAAACTGACGGATTGTCGAGCCAGGCGGGAAGATTCATTTCGAGACCTCGGATTCTGAGGATAACTTGCGCGTCTTTTCAAGCGCCTGCTGGTAAAACTCGACGGCCTTGTCGAGATCGCCCTTCTCCCGTGCCGCGTCGCCGAGCTTATTGAGCAGCTCCACTTCCTGCTGCTGGTATGTCGAGGAGGTCTCGGGCGTCGATTTCGGCAGCGTCTTGAATGACGGATCCCGGATCACCTGAAGAACGCGATCGCCTTCGGGCGTCAGCGTGTAGAGCTCTCCGCCGAACTGGCCGCCCGAGACGCTCTGAGCCTCGACCAGCCCCTTTTCGAGCAGATCTTTGATGGGTTCGCGCACATCCTCGGGGAATTTGAAGACGCGGACCGCCATTTCGATCAGCAGTCCCGGCCCTTTTTCTCTCAGCGAGATCAGCAGGTCACGCTGTATTTCAGTTATCTGCTGCGCGATTTTGGTGGTCTCGACATTCGACTGGATCATTGGATATACCTCAAAAATACCGCATTTTTCTTAGAAAATGGCGAGTGGTTGGATGATAATCCAGTTGACGCGACCTATCAAGAGTTGAAATATTTCACAAAATTCACATGCCCAGCGACATCTTCGCCCAGTATCCGATCGAGATCCGGTTCCCCGACGACGGGTTGAGCCTGCTCGATGAAGCCGCGCGTGCGATCGACGAGGGGTATCGCAACTCGATCAAACTGACGAAGCTTCCGGCCGTCGCTTCACAAGTTCCCGACCATCGATCAGGAGATCGACGCGATCGGCGATCAGATCGTCAACTGAATTCGCGATGAGGCCGTCAACCCGGACGATATCTGCGTCATCTACAACGGAGCCAATCTCGCTCGGCGGATCGAAGAGCGGATCGGACCGAAACTCGAGACGGTCGAGTGCCGGATCGCGGAGCTGATTGAATTTGCGCAGCAGGTCAGCCTTTTCCAAAGATGGCTCCGAGGCCTGCCAGCAGCGCCCGCTCGACGCTATCGTCGGCGAGCGCAACTGCGCGTATGCCATGTTCCGCCAGAACTGCAACCCAGGCATCGGCGAGCGCCATTCCGCCGGTGATGATGACGGGAGTATCGGAGGTGATAACGCGGTTCTTACTGAACGCATCGAGTTCCGAGGCGATGAAGGCGCCGATCAGAAATGACAGCCGCTGATCAGGCGAGCCCTGCCCCGACTGCTCAAGCAACCTGACGCAGAAGAGCGCCCGCGAAAGACCTGATCGCCGCTCTTCGCGCATGCCGGCGTCGAGCCAGTCGCGATCGATCGCCTCCGGTCGGCGATCGGGCAGCGCGCTGGCGAGGATGGTCCGCGTCTGCGCGGCGTGGATCAGCTCACCGGCCAGCGATGTCAGGCTGCCTGCGATACGCCCCGTCGAATCTATCCTGATGATCTTCCAGTGCGAGCCGAGGTTGAGGACGACTCCGGGAGGATGCAGCATCCCTGATTCGACGAGCCCGAGACAGAGCGTTTCCTCGCCGCGCATCAGATCGGCGGATGAGACCGTTTCGAGATCGCATGGCTTCGGGCCGGTGCGGACTCCCGGGACGAGCAGCACCGGCAGGTCTGTGATCTCCGGAAAGGAGCGAGACTGAATGTTCCGTGCAATATCTTCAAGCCCCGCCGGCGCCTCGAGGTGGGGAACATCGGCCAGTCCGAGCGAGGAGGTGATCATTCCGGCGGCGATGACCGCGGCGGGATGATGATTCGATGATCCGCGGACCTCGGCGATCAGATCGCGAAGCGCCGAATGCAACTTCTCCGGCGAGCCGTCGCGCGCGGTATCGCTGACTCCGACGGCGGCCCGCGCCCGCGCGAGGATTCTCTCGCCCTCAGTCAGCCAGACACGCGTGTTGGTCGTCCCGGCATCGATGCAGATCAACGATTCCATATGATTAATTGAGCATTACCCGGTCGCTATCGCTCACGGTACTCTACCGCCCGTTGCCTGAGCGGCTCGAGATCGGGGCCGGACCAGAACTCCCGGCGCAGCAGTTCCGAGCCGACGCCGACGGCCCAGGCGCCGGCATCGAAATATTCGCGGGCTTTTTCGGGAGTAACTCCGCCGGTCGGAACCATGCGGACGGCGCCGAGCGGCGCTCGGACCGCTTTGATGTAGGCCGGTCCGAGAGTATCGACGGGGAAGATCTTGACCGCGTCCGCGCCTGCGTCGAGGGCCTCGACGATCTCCGAGGGCGTGAAACAGCCCGGCAGCGAAACCAGATTGAGTCTCCTTGTCTCAGCGATCACACGGGTATCGCGATTAGGCGAGACGATGAACCGCGCTCCCGCGCCTGCCGCTCGAACGACCTCTCCGACCGTCAGCACTGTCCCGGCGCCGACGGCGATCCGCGAGCCGAAGCTTCGGGCCAGACGGTCGATCGTCTTGAGCGCATCCGGCGAGTTGAGCGTCACCTCGACCGCAGTGATGCCGCCGTCGACCAGCGCCGAGACTATCTCCTCCTCGCGCCCGTCGAAATCTCCGCGCAGAATGGCGATGATTCGCCCTTCTTCGATAGTACCGATCGTCAGTTCTCTGTTCATGGATCAGGAGATTTATCGCATCATTAATTGTAGATGAACGTGGCCGTCGCAATGCAGTCACGACTGGGAGTCAGACGCACCCAGTGAGCGCTGAAACCCGCGGGAAACTCGTGATGAACGTATCCGTTTGGAGGAATAAAAAAGTTCGTATACTCCTCCCAGCTCCCATCGCCGAGAAAATCGACTTCGAGTTTGAAGCCGGCGTCCGTGCTTGAATGGTTCTTCAGATGCAGGACCTTTCGGTCGAATCCGGTCATCAGGAACGGATCGGAAGACGAGCCCGCCCTGATATTTTCCCTGACCCAGACGCTTCCCCATCCGGCCGGTTTGCCCATCTTCCAGAGATCGTCGATCTGTCCGAACCAGAGACCGCTCTGAGGCTGACCGAACGACCGGTCGCTCTGGTCGCCTCCCATGACGAAAAGCCCGCGCCAGTAACAGAAATCCGGCACGATCCGCAGATGGCTGCTGATCGGTCGGATCGGCAGAATTCGGCCGTCGTAGATCTGGACCGGAAGCTCGTAAAAGATCCCGTGCAGGTCCATCAGGAATCGCTCCGTCTGAGCGTCCCTGATCCGCATCCATTCTGTGTTCCACGCGTGATCGAATGTCTGCGCGCCCTTGGGCAACCTGTAGGTCTGCCATTTCCCCGCGGCAAATACCTTGAGGATCGCCGAAGCCCTGTCCCAGCCGGTAGCAAAGATCGGGCTGCCGTATGTCTCCGCCGCCCAGTGCTTGCCCGAGACCTCGACGAAAGGCTTGCGCTCGAGGATCGTCCACTTTTTCCCGTCCCATTCCGCCAGCCGCCCCGAATCATCTTTCCCAAGATAATCGGCCTCGTAATACGAGTTGTTCGCCACTACCACGCGGCCGTTGGCCGAAAACGCCCCCTTGAAATGGACCCGCCCCTTGATACCCAACTCCTTGACCAGATCGAAGAGTTGACGGGTTTCGAGCGTACGCACGTCAACCTCGAAGAACTCGCCCTCCATGGCCAGCACATAGACCTTGTTCTGCGGATCGGTCAGGTGGTCGACGACCGAAGTCAGGCGATAATCCTTCAGAGCTTCGATTGTCCGCACATCTCCCCTGGTATCGATCACATGAGGTCCGAGAAATGCCAGATTCGACGGATTGTGGATATAACGATTGGTGAATGTGCCGACGACGCTCGCCGGGTGTTTGTGCAGCTCCATCTTCTCATCGATCCAGTAGAGCCCAGTGCCCTCGCCGCGCTTGTGAGCGACATAGGCGACGAACCAGAGCCTGTCGGCCCACGGCAGCAGAGCGCCGATACCAGCTTCACTGCGGTTCTCGTGCCCCGCCACGATGGCGATATTCGGGAAAGTCCCGTTGATCTGAATCGGAGCGTCTCTTCGCCCGGTCTCCTGCGCAAAGGCGACTCCGGCCGTCAGCATCAGTACAATCAACATGATCCGACTTGAGCTATGCATAGCATCGCACCTCGAATATCCGTGCCATCTTGTCGCCGTTGGTCTCCAGCACCTGAATGCGGACTCGCTTTGCTTTGACCGTGTTGAAACTGTGGCGGCGCACCCGCTGATGGTTCCCGTCGACTCGGGCAAGCTCAGTCCATTCCGAACCGTCTTCCGCCTGATACTGGAGAACGTATTTTCTGACCGTCTCGGGTTGCGGAGCGCGGATGATGCCCTTGTTCGTATTGTCCGAAGACGACAGGGTCAGCTCACGGATGAAACCAGAATCGAAGACCAACTGGATCTGGCTGAGCGATTGAGGCTTCTGCCAGGCCATCTCCAGCCAGGCGCCTTCCGCTCCGAGAGTGGACGCCCACTGGTTGTCGTATCCGGGAACGGAGCGGGTCCATCCGTTGATGATATTCACGGCCTGGCAACCGGAGTCCTCACCGGATGCCGTCACCGTCGCCTGCCGCGCCAGGTCGAGCGGGTCCTCGTTCTTCAATCCCTTGATCGACTGGTCGTCACGCAGGAGCGTCTGCTGCAGTTCCCTGAGTTTCGCCTTTTTCTCGTAGAGCCCGCGCGGCAGCAGGCCGTTCCGGATGCAGAGCGCAGCCGCCGTTCCGATCGCCTGCCCTTCGACGGCGCAGGTCCCCATGACCCGCGTCGAACTGAAGGCCGTGTGAGTGGCGCTGATGTTGCGCCCGGCCATGAAGAGATTGCGAATGTTTCTGCTGTAGAGACTGCGCAGCGGGATGTTGTATACGTCCTTGAGTTTGATCGAGACGAACGGGGGCAGTTCGGGATCCTCGAACCCGGTGGGCGGATGCTCGTCGAGATTCCAGCCTCCGATGCAGACCGCATCCTCGAACTCCGGGTTGAGCCCCATCAGGTCCATCTGCGTCAGGATGTGGTCGCCGACCAGCCGGCGCGCCTCCCGCTTGCCGGGCAGCATGCCGACCCAGTCGAGCGCCCAGTTCGCCGCAGTGGGATACTTGCCCGAGTTCTTGATGTAATCCCAGACACCCATGACGATGCCGAGCAGCTCGAACCGTATCCGTTCGTTATCACGGACCGTGTTGAGATGCCCGCCCCATTCGATCCACCAGTAACCATATTCCCAGGTGCTTATTCCGCGGGATTTGAGGTTCTTTTCGGTGATCTTGCGCGCCCACTTCGGCGGCGTGAACGGCATCGGCCGGCCGTAATCCCGCGAGGTGAATAGGATGCTGCAGCCCTGCGTCTTGTTGTCCGCGGTCTCGGGCGCCAGCGATTCACCGTGCTCTGCGCGTGACTCGTGGCCGACCCGGAACTCCGCGCCGGACTCCAGCCCGAGGCGGCTGTCCCCTGTGCAATCGCAAAACAGCTTCGATGTGATGCGGTAGATATGCTCGCTGCGGTCGCATCGAGCCTGGATCCGCTGAATCAGGCCGTCTTTGACCTCCGCCGAATAGAGCGTCGTTTCCAGCAACAGTGTGATGTTGGGCTCGCTGACCACCTTGTCGTACAGCAGCAGGTCCCAAAGTTCCCAGCAGCGCTGCGGATTGTTGGCCGCATCGTCGAGCCGGAACTCTTCCAGCAGGCCGCCTTCGCGCCAGCCCGGGCGCCCTTTGTGATTGTTCGATCCGACGACATGCATCTTGATCTCGCTCGATGAATTCCCGCCGAGGCGCGAGCGATCCTGCACCAGGACGACTTTGGCTCCGTGCCGAGCCGCGCTGACCGCGGCCAGCACACCGGCCAGCCCGCCGCCCGCAACCAGCACGTCGCAATCCAGATCGACCAGCGTCATGTTCCGTTCCAGCGGCGCTGAAGTTCGATTGGCTGTCGGGGCAACCCGTCCAAGCTCCCGCCGTATCTCTTCGGCGGTCCGCTTTTCCTGCCCGAGCCCGTCCACTTTGATGAACATCGAATATCCGGTCACTGCCGCCGCATCGGTTATGAAGTCTCGACGTTTCATAAATCCTCTCTTCTATTCTTTTCATCCACGAAGGTTGCAGATGAAGGTGGCTGTTTCACCCCGGGAAGGAAACCCATTCCCCGGACTCGACCGACCGGTTCGCCATCAGGATTGTTGCGCAGTCCGCCAGACCGACTCCGGCATCGGCTATCGTTTTGACATCGCCCCTCCGCACGTGATCGATGAAAGATACCAGTTCATCGCGAGTATCGTTTCCCTCCGCGATGTCGATCTCGATCGGAGTTCCGCGGTGAGCCCACGGATCATTCGACAGCTTCAGCGTTTTTCCGGCAGTCACCACCGCAGCATTCGCGTCTGCCGCTTTCTGGTCCCTGTTCCCTTCCCAGTTGACGGCATCGGTCTCCTTTTCCTGAAAGAGCAGTCCCTTCGAGCTGGTCAGGTAGAGGCTGCCTCTGGTCCCCATGATCAGCTCCGCCGCGCCTTCGTATGCGTTGTTGCAGATCGATGTGTAATTGACTCGCACAGTGTAGGCCGTGCCCCGCGAGGATTTGAGTTCGTATTCGTAAAGGCAACTGATATTGTCGTAAACCTCGCGCCCGTCTCGAAAATACTCAATTCCCCCGGAAGCGATGACGCGTTTCGGATGCGATCCCAGAAACCAGTTGACGACATCCAGCTGGTGGCTGCCCAGTTCGGCCATCAGACCCGCCGAATAGGCTTTGTAGAGACGCCAGTTGAGCTTTCTTTCGAGCTTCTCCCAGTTGGCATCGCTTCTCGGAACCGGGACCGGGCGCCGCCACGAGTTATTGCGATGCCACTGTGCTTTGATCGATGTCACCTGCCCGATCATGCCTGCTGCAACCATCGCCTGCGCCTGCCGGTAGATCGCGTTCGCACGCCGCTGCAGTCCGACCTGAAAGACGCGCTTCGATTGCGCGACCTGTCCGGCCAGTCTCTTCGCCTGATCGACGGTATGGCACATCGTCTTTTCCAGAAAGACATCACACCCGGCGCTCAGGCAATCTGCCGCCACCTGATAATGAAGATAGAGCGGGACCGCTATCACAACGGCCTGAGGCTTCAATTCGTCGAGCAGCCTGCGATAATCAATGTAAGTTTTCGCCTGCGGGCCGGCATATTTCGCTCCCTGTTCAAGATGCGGCGGATAGTCGTCACAAATGCCGATCAGTTCAATGCCGTCTATCGTCGTCAACGCGCGGATCAGATCCGAACCGCGCGCTCCGGTTCCGATCACCGCAACCCGCACAGGCGTATCGTCGCGCGGCTCAATTACCCTTGACGCCAAAGCGGCCCCCGCAGTCTCCAGAAATGTCCGGCGAGAAAAGCTCATTTCAATTTTTCATCAGTAAGCCAGGCCAACTCTCTTCCGTCCTCGATCCAGCCGATAGCCGCACCCGGCGCGATTGAATTATTCCGCAGATAGTCGATTGCCATGATTCGCCCCATGGCCAGAAGGGCCGTCGAGAGGAATTCCGCGTCTACCGCCCGGTCCGCGAGAACCACGCAGGCGGCGTCTCCCGACAATGCGATTCCGGTGTGTGGATCTACCAGATCCGATTCGAGATTCCCCGGATGCCGCACGGCCGAGCAGGACATCGCGCGGCCCGACAAAGCGATACGAACCACCGGATCAGCCTCGATCGAATTCGGATGGCGAATATCGACCGGCCATTCGCCAATCGCCAGCACCGAACTCGTCCCGCCGTGCAGGAGGCCGCTCTCGATGCCGTACATCTTCATGATCTCGGCGCCGCGATCCAGAGCATATCCCTTGCCGATCGCTCCCGGATCGATTGAGGTTTCAGGCCCGGCCAGTGTGACCGTGTGAGATTCCGGGTCCAGCGTGAATCCGCCCCCGCCCGAGGTCGCCGTGACATCGAACCAGCCGTCCGTGATCTTTCGGGCATTCAGGCAACTGTCGAGAAGCGCGAAGATTTCACGATCGACGCGCACCGGCTTCATCCCCGCCTCGCGGTTGATACGCGAGATCTCGCTGGATGGATCGAATCGCGAGAGGGCGCGATCGAGCCTTTCGAATTCTTCGCAGATCGCAACAGCGACCGCTTCGAGATGCTGCGCATCGTCTCCCTGCAGCAGAACCTCGAAACCGGTACCCATCGCTCTGCAACTTTTCCGAAGATCGATTCGCATGCGGCGTCACGATAATCAACGGCCCTGCCCACACGCCCGTGACATTGAGGCGCGACATTACGCCTTCTGATTACCGTCTGGTCTCCTTGACCGGAACAAACAGCAGGTCCTGGAAATCATAGCTGAAATCGACGAGTGGAGAGGCCGGCAGCATCTTCACCTGATCGATCGAGCCGTCCGGTTTGAGCGAGAAGGTGATGTAGGCATCGGCATTGAGGCCGCGTTCGCGCCAGCGGACGATGAAGGTGTCGTACTGCCAGTGTTCGAGATCACCGACCAGCAGCGGAGTGCGGCTGAATCGGATGACAGGCTTTTCGGCCTCCATCACGATCTCGACATCGCCGTACCACGCATCGCGATATGTCCCGACATATCCCTGAAGCGGAAGCGACGGTTTGGAGTTCGAGTTTCTCGCCGCGGCCTGTTTTGCAGCAAATTCGGCAGCGTTCTTTTCGGTCATCTCGGCGACTTCACGAAACGCCTTGACCCAGTCGTTCGGCGGCGCGCCGAGATACGAATCCAGAATCCGATATGTCATCGACTGGAAAGCGCCGCCGGCCTCCTGATTGGTCAGGACGACGATGCCGAGTTTCAGTTCCGGCACCAGAGTGACCCTCGAAACCAGCCCCCACAGCCCGCCGGTATGCGAGACGATCTTCTTTCCTCGATAATCGGCCAGCCCCCAGCCGAGCCCGTATGCCGAGAAGTTGGGTTTCAGCGCGGCCAGTTGCGGCGGCGGATTCGGATTGATCGGCGTGATCGTCTGGGCCGACCACATCTCGAAGCCCTGACGCGCGCTGAAAAGCCGCTTCCCCGCCCCGCCTGCAATGACTCCGCCGTCGAGTTGCGCGATCATCCATTTCGCCATGTCGGAGACGCACGAGTTGATGGCGCCGGCCGGAGCGTTATTGTCGATGACCATGTAATCGATGGCTTTAAGTTTGCCGTCCGTTCGGGTATGCGGAGTCGCGACGTTGTCTCCGGGCTTGAACTCCAGCGGACTGGTGTTGCTGTGCGTCATCCCGAGCGGCGTGAAGATCCGCTCCCTGATGAAATCGTCCCAGCGCTTCCCCGAGACGGCGTGAACGACCTCTCCCGCGACGAGATAAAGGATATTGTCGTACGCGTATCGGCTGCGAAAGCTGATCGACGGCCTGATGTATCGGATGCGTTCGATGATCTCGCGGCGGTTGAAGGTCGTGCTCGGCCAGAAGAGCAGGTCTCCGGCGCCGAGGCTCAGTCCGGCGCGATGAGTCAGCAGATCGCGGATCGTCATCTCGCGGGTGACATACGGATCGTACATCTGAAACCACTGCAGATGTCTGATCACCCGGTCGTCCCACGAGAGCTTCCCCTCATCGACGAGTATGGCCAGCGCGGCAGCGGTGAATGCCTTGGTATTCGAGGCGATCCCGAAGAGCGTGTTCTCGTCGACCGGCGTCGTTTCTCCCATTTTACGAATGCCGTAGCCCTTCGAGACCACAATCCGGCCATCTTTAACGACTGCCAGGGCCATCCCCGGGACCTCGAACTCCTTCAGGACTCGCGCTGCATAATCGTCAAGATCGGACGGCAAGGCTTGAGCAGCGGCAACCTGAATGAATAAACAAAGAAGCCCTGTCAACAGGGCAAGCCGGAATAAGAAGCTCTTTTTCATGTTGATCACTGTCATGGATTTCACTCTCGACGTCCCTAATTCCGGTCGCTATCGCTGCCCGTGCTGTACCCGGTTTTGCTTTCTACTTTTTACTTTCTACTTTTTACTTACATTCCCCTCAGTCTGACCACATCCTTCTTCATCGCGCTGATCACATCGGCCTTGTCGATAGTGATGTTCCTTGAGCCGTTGTTGGCGCCGCCGAGCGGGTATTCGAAATGGACCTGTACGGGGCCGTTGAATTTCGACGCTCTGATCATGGAAAAGAATTTTTTGAAGTCGACCATTCCCTCGCCGATCGGGCACCAGCGCGGGCGCCATTGGCCGTTCGCATTGCGCGCCCAGACGAAATCCTTGAGGGCGATGCCGCGCGTGATCGGAGCCAGCAACTGGACGCTCCGCACCCAGGCGCCGAGTCCGCCCTCGACCACGGCGTGTCCGATATCGAGATTGACAGAGACGTGATCAGCATCCTGATCCTTGAGAATCAGCCACAAATCCCAGAATGATGCGCCGACCTCGGGACCTGAATGCGTGTGATACATCGCGCAGACGCCGTACCGTCGGTTCAGGTCCGCCAGCCGGGCGACCCGCTGCTTCAATTCCTCGAGTTGAGGAGGGATCGGGCGGCTGTCGTCATATTTCATTCCGCCCCAGCGGTAATACTTCACTCCGGCCGATCTCATGGCTTTCAACATCGACTCGGCATGCGGCGAATCGGCATCGACGATTCCGGCAGTGACCATGGTCAGTTCCAGACCGGCGCGACGGATCGCATCGGCGGCTCTGGGCAGGTCTGTCCCGGCGCGCTCAGGTTCGACGTGGCCCCCCTTGCGCAGAGTCAGATCGACGCCGTCGAAGCCGATCTCACGGGCCGCGAGCGCCATTTCGCCCCAGTCGAGAAACTGCAGATGCTTCGAGAAGACGCTCAACTTGAGAGGAGAGTTTTCGGCAAACGGCCCGGCGGGAACGACCGAGGCCATCCCCGCTGCCAGCGCGCTTCCCAAAAACTCACGACGTGATGTCTGATGCATGGTTTAGCCGTCCTGATAAAGTCTGGTTACTGTTCCCGCAAAGTTATCGACAACCGGTCCTGTTTCGTCAAGGCGAGGAGATAAATTTTGTTGCTGCTCAGGATGTTCAGCGCTATCCTGATAGTACACATCAGCCATCCCCTGACTGATCTGCACCGTCACCGAACGCAAAAAATCATGAAGAAATACCTTGATACCGTCAGCGCCGAGCCTGGGAGCGCCAAGCCTGGGAGCGCCGAGCCTGGGAGCGCCGAGCCCCAGCTCGGCGAACTCTCATCCTCCAACCACCCAATTCATCTTAGCTGGTACAGCAGGGGATATCTTCCTCATCGCGATGATCCAGGGCTATATCAATTCATTACTTATCGCATGGCAGATTCGTTGCCGGCCTCAAAACTGAAAGTATTCGAAGCGCAGGCACGACTTCTTCCACCTGAAAAAAGAGATATCTATCTTCGCAAACAAATCGAAGAATGGCTCGATGCGGGACACGGCTCATGCGTTTTAGTTCAGCCGGAAATTGCACATTGCATAATCGATACCTGGAAGCGTTTTGCAAATGAACGATACGATTTAATTGCATGGGTAGTGATGCCGAATCACGTTCACGTTCTTATTCGCACATACGAAGGTGCGTCATTGGCGAAAATCGTGCAATCCTGGAAGAGTTTTACCGGGAAGAGGATAAAGGCAATTATGGATGAAGAATCGGACAGGGAGGGAACACGCCGAGCTGGGGCTCGGCGCTCCCAGGTTTGGCGCTCCCAGGTTTGGCGCTCCCAGGCTTGGCGCTCCCAGTCTGTCTGGATGCGCGAATATTGGGACCGCTATATTCGGGACTGGCGCCACTACCACAAGGTAATCGACTACATCCACAACAATCCGGTTAAGGCCGGACTTGTGAAAAAGCCTGAAGACTGGTCATGGAGCAGCGCCAGCGAAGACAGATGACCGCTACTTCGGCTGAGTCACGCCCGGCCAGTCATCGGTCCGGAACGGTACGGCCGGCAGCCCTTCCTTGTTAAAAAGATTGCATTCCGGAAATTTCGCCCACGCGTAACGAACAGCAACGGGTTTTGCGACCTCGGAACTCCAGACGACGACGTGTTTGCCGTCGATCCTCGCCTGAGCGGGATGCCACTTGCGATCCTCGCCGGCGATCAGGAATCCCTTGAGCTCACCGCCCTTCGCTTCGAGCCCGGCTCCGGTCGATGTGAAGCTGATCCGGATTTTTTCCCCGTCCGCCTTCATCGAATCATACATCGGCCCCGAATGAACTATCTTTCGGCCGTATGCGATGGAGAGAGCGGAAAGTGCAAGACGCGCCCCGATCGGCTGCTTGTTGCGCGGGTGGATATCATCATATGTCCCGTGATCGATAGCCAGAGCCATGCCGGTATGCGGCGATGCCTTGAGAGTCATCGTCTGAGCTTCGCGCAATTCCGCCCAGTCGCTCTCGCCGGGTTTATCTGAATTGGGTCCGAACGCAGCCAGTTGAACGAAGAGAAACGGGAAGTTTCCCTGTCCCATGACCGAACGCCAGTTGCGGATCATATCCGGGAAGAGCCGCCGGTACTGATACGCCCGGCCGGCATTGGATTCGCCCTGATACCAGATCGCGCCCTTGATGGCGAACGGAACCAGCGGAGCCATCATTCCGTTGTAGAGTCCGGCGGGCATCCACGGCCTGCCCGGCGCGCGCGGAGCCGGCTTGTTTTCAGCCTTCGCCCGCTCGGCGTCCTCTCGATACTTCTTCATCGCTTCTTCGTACTGCGCCATCCTGCCGGGATACGCGCCGAGAAACTGCCTGTACTCGGTGTCGGACGACAGCGCGGAATCCTGCATCCACGACTCGGCCGGCGAGCCGCCGACGGCATTGTTGATCAGCCCCACCGGCACGTTCAGCGCTTT
>CALBSU010000734.1 GCA_937967285.1 uncultured Acidobacteriota bacterium | reverse complement strand
GATAAGGTCAAAGTCAACATGACTATTTTTAACGGGCGTGTAGTTTATGAAGTAGAAAGTAAAAAGTAGAAAGTAGAAAGTAGAAAATTTTGGAACGCGCGCTGTCCATCATCGTGCCCCGCTTTCTACTTTCTACTTTCTACTTTCTACTTTCTACTTTCTACTTCCTTGCCAGCCAAAGAAACCAGTAAGTCGCCCAGGCATTGATGACGACCGAGGCTGCGAGAGCTATCCATTCCCTGGCGGTGACGCGATCGGGGCGGGATTCGAGCAGGATCAGAGCGATCCACGGAAGCAGTTCGATGGCATAGCGATATGAGACCTGCCATCCGCCCGGATTGCCGTGCAGCCAGAGGACTAGTGTCAGGATGATGATCGCCAGCCAGGCCGCAAGTTTCAATGACCTGTCGCGAGCGTTTCGGCCGAAGATGAAGATCAGGAACGGGCTCTGGAGGAAGATCGATCCGCCGAATCCGGAGGGGATCAGCCAGGGGAAGGAATCCCTCGATCTCCAGGTTTCAAGGAGCATGGCTTTGATATTGCCGGGGATCGCGTGGATCGAGAAGATGCCGTGACGGTACCACGGTTCGGCGAGGACGCCCGGAATTCTGGCGTATCCGAAATCGAGGATCGACCCGAAGCGCAGGTAATTGTAGAGCAGTGTCGAGATCCCGAGGGCGATCGGGACCGAGAGGAATCGGTCGATCGACTGCCATCGCGAGGATCTGGTCTGCTCTTCGCGCAGGATGAGCCAGATGAAGAGCGGCGCGGTCAGCAGGATCTCGGTCCGGTTGCCGAACGCAAGGGCGAAGAAAGCTCCGGCCAGCGTCGGACGCCGCCAGACGATGACTGAGCAGAGTGCGCCGAGCTGCCCGACGACCGCCAGTCCGAGCGCGATATGCCACGCGCCGGCGAATGCCAGGTTGGCCCACATCCACGTTCCGAAGAGAGGAAAGATCGTCATCGCGATCCGCCTCGATCGGTCGGCGGTGTAATGAGCCGCAAGGCGATGAAAAAGTGAGGCGGCGACTGCCGCCGTCAAAGCGGCGATCAGCCTGCCCGGAAACTCCGTCAGAAGTCCGACCCTTTTCAATAAAGCCGCCGGCAGCATCGAGAGCACGCTTCCGAGCGGAAAGGCGGAGAAGTACCTCTCGCCGAGCGGGATCATTTCATTGAGCCAGTCGGGAGGGGGAGCAGTCAGGCCGAGCCGTCCTTCGAGCAGCGCGCCTGCAATGCGAAATGTGTAATCGTAGGCCGATCCGGAAGATGGATTGGAAAGCAGGTAGACCGCGAAAGTCGCCACCGGGAGAACGGCGGCGATCAGAGCGTCAATCCGTCTGTTGGCATTCTGTCCTTGCATGAACGGGCGATCAGGTGGGCGTCGTGTCCTGAGCTGCTTCAGACGGCGATCCGTCTTCAAGGCTGCGCTTCAGCTTCTCGACCCGCTCGTCGAGATTGTCGAGCGCGGCGCGGGCGGCGTTCTGGTGGGCGCCCTTGATGGTCGTCCCCTCGCCCGTCGCGAAACATTTTCCGTTGACCCTCAGTTCGATCTGAAAGACGCGACGGTGATCCGGTCCCTGGCTCTCGACGATCGCATATTTCGGCGCCTGAAACCCCATCGACTGAAGCCTCTCCTGGAGCGCCGTCTTGTAGTCCATGCTCGTCAGATTGTCCGGGTCGAATTCACTGAATGTCGCGGCGAACTCGCGGCGGACGAATTTCCGTGCATTCGTGATTCCGGTGTCGAGATAGATGGCGGCGATGAGCGCCTCGTATGCGTCGACCTGCAGGGCCGCCTTGTTGCGTCCGCCGGTCTTCTCCTCGCCGCGGTTGAGGAGCAGGTATTCGCCGAGATTGTGCCGCGCGGCATGGTCCTTCAGATTGGCCGCGCTGACGGCATAGGCGCGCATCTTCGAGAGAGTCCCCTCGGTATGGTTGGGGAACTTCTCGAGCAGCCAGGCGCTGATCAGGAATTCGAGGACCGCATCGCCGAGGAATTCCAGCGCCTCGTTGTGCATCGGACGCGGGTCCGGCTGCTCGTTGGCGAACGACCTGTGAGTCACGGCGCGGCGAAGCAGGTCCCTGTTTTTGAACCTGTATCCTATCTCCGACTCGAGGCTTGAGAGCAGGCGGTCCAGATCCACGCTTTTCGCGGATGTCGACTCCGCCTCATCCTGCCCGCCGTCGATCGACTCGGGTTCCTGGTTGTCTGTCTCTTCGTTTTTCAACTGTTCGGGGTCTGAACGATAAAAAAGAGCCAGCGCTCGAGGAGAGTGCTGGCTCCTGATGCTGCCTGTTCTTGTCACCGCAACGTCAGTTCCATTCAAGATCCGACTGCGTGGCGGGAGGAGGATTAACCTCTGCGGCCGGGCTTGCGGCGGGTCGTCCGCGCTTTACCCTTGGCGGGCGCCGCTTTGCCTTCCGATGATTCGGTGGCCGTTCCGGGAGCCGCACCAGACTTGCCGGTCGCCAGTTTCGTGTTACCGGCATCCGCCGAGGGCGCGGCCAGGGACGATGCATCGCTCGGCTCAGCCTTGACCGGAATCGCCGGTCCTGCCGCTGTCGGGTCGCCCTTGAAGCTGTTGATGTACTCGGCCAGCTTGGTCTTCTCGGGATCGTCGACGCGGAACTTCCAGAAGGACTCCAGCAGTTCACGGGCCGCATCGCTGAGCGGCTTGGCCTCGGCCTGAGTCGCTACCGCGATCACCCTGGCGTAGTCAGGAATCATCTGGTCGATGACTTCGTTGACCTGAGTCAGCAGAGCCTTGCCCGCATCGCCGGTCTTCTCGTCATCGGTCAGCGCGTCGTATTTGGCCCGGAGCTCCCCGTATTTCTTGCTGTGAATGTTGGCGCGCAGCCAGTAGTTGTTGGGGTCCTTCCATCCCGACCCGTCCTTGGCCCTGACGGCCGTGGCCTTGGTCAGGTAGTCGACCGCCTGCATCTGATCGCCCTTGGTCTCGATCAGGTAGTAACCCATGAACTGGTTCATCTTCGAGAGCACGGCATCGCGCAGCGGATTCCAGTCCTCGGGCTTCCAGTCCTTCGGCGGCGCCTGAGAGCTGAAAATGTTGAGCGCTCTCTCGGCGTAGCCCTTGACCTTGTCCATGTTCTTGTAGACCTGACCCAGGACGCCCGTGCCGCCCGCGAGGGCCATCTGCGCGATCACCCACTGCTGCTCAGGCTGCAGTTTGAGGTAGTCCTCGCCGGCCGCGAAGAGCCCGTCGAGCTTGCCCGCGTCCTGCGGCGGCGTATAGAAATTCTTGAGCGACGCGTTGAATCTTTCCCACGACTTCGTCAGCTCATAATTCTTGACATTGGCGGCCGCGTTCTTGGCGTAGTTGCTGTCGGCGTATTTCTCGAGCAGCTCCTTCGAGAGCTGGTAGCACTTCTCGCCGTCCTTCTTGGTGTAACAGATGTCATACCAGTTGCGCTCGAATTCCGCCTTGGCGTCGGCCTGGGCACTGACGGTGGCTGGTGAGAGCGCGAGCGCGGAGATTGCCGTCGCAAGCGCAATCATGATGCTGAACTTCTTCATACTGAACTGATCCTCCACTGACGTTTTTCAGTTTTTTCCCGCTGGGGTACGGAATGACAAGCCACGGCAGCCGCGACTCCAAAAAACTCTGACCGCTCAGGAACGTTATTGAAGACGCTCGAAACCTGAGCCCGGGTTACGTCGTCAGGAGATTTAATTTCCCGCCTCCGGAGAACGCAACAGAATCTGTATCATAACCTATGATCAGAAAGATATAAAACCGGTTAGTCCCGCGCTGACACGGCGTCTGAAAACTATTTCACGAGTTCAAATCAGAAATAGTTTAACCCTTGGATTGGGAGGCAGACACGCCAGCCTCTGGAACTTGTCAGAAATCAAAGTATTGTGCATGATTCAGGTGCTTTGTCAAACCACGCAACAGTTGTGACGATCCACTGATATGACATCATTAATAAAGCATTTCGATGAGCGCCGCGCGGGGATACTCGATTATATCCGCGAACTGGTCGAGCAGGAGACGAAGTCCCGGGACGAAGATGCGCTGAACCGGATCGCGGAATTCGTGGCCGGGAGGATTCGCATCGCGGGCGGCCGGGTGGAGCTGATACACCAGCCGGGTTATGGGAGCCATCTGACCGCGCGGTTCGAGAATCGCGATCAGGAGGGGGCGCCGCATATTCTGATCGTCGGACACCTGGACACGGTCTGGCCGGCGGGGACGCTGGCGCGCCTGCCGTTCCGCGTGACGGACGAAGGGACCGCGCACGGGCCGGGGATCTTCGACATGAAGTCCGGGGTGACGCTGGCGCTCGAGGCGATCGAAGCGATACGCGGCCTGGGGCTCGAGACGAAGCGGCCGGTGCGGATGCTCTTCACCTGCGACGAGGAGATAGGCAGCCGGACGTCGAGAGAGCTGGTCGAGCGCGAAGCGCTTGGGGCGGCGGCGGCGCTGGTGCTCGAACCTCCGGTCACGGGCGGGATCGTCAAGACCGGGCGCAAGGGGATCGGCACATTCAATGTCAGGGCGATCGGTCGCGCGGCCCATTCCGGGCTCGATCCGTCAAAGGGCGTCAACGCCATCGTCGAGCTGGCGCATCAGACATTGAGGCTGGCCGGGCTCAACGATTTCGAGAAGGGGACGACGGTCAGCGTGGGGATCGTCAACGGCGGGACGGCGCTCAACGTGGTTCCGGCCGAGGCGACGGCGATGGTCGATGTCCGTTTCTGGACCGCTGAGGACGGCGATCGGGTCGTCTCGGAGATCAGGGGGCTCCGCCCCGTGCTCGAGGGCGCGGATCTGGAGATCAGCGGCGGAGTCAACCGTCCGCCGATGCAGCGTTCCGGAAAGAACCTGGCGCTGTTCGAACAGGCCCGGACGCTCGCGGCCGAGATCGGATTCGAGCTCAGGGATCAGGCGGTCGGCGGAGGATCGGACGGCAACTTCACCTCGGCGATGGGGATTCCGACGCTCGACGGCCTGGGAGTCGACGGCGGCGGAGCGCACGCCGATACAGAGCACATCCTGATCGACGATATCCCGCGCCGGGCAGCGCTTCTGACGCGCCTGCTGCAGACCATCTGAGTCCGGCGCGCAGTTGGCCATGGAAAGAATCTACCGCGATCCGGTACACAACATCATCTCTCTCTCCGAGGACCTGCCGGACGACAGGCTGATACACCGGCTGATCAATACCCCTGAATTTCAGCGGCTCAGGAACATCAAGCAGCTCGGGCTCGCACTCTACACTTTTCAGGGAGCGGAGCACTCGCGTTTCACTCACTCGCTCGGCGTCATGCACGTCATGACGCGGATCCTCGATCAGCTCGCCAAGAAGCACAGTATCTCCGAGGAATCGCGGATCGTTGGAAGGGCGGCCGCGCTGCTCCATGACATCGGGCACGGACCGTTCTCGCACGTCATCGAGAAGGTGCTGCGGCAGAACCACGAGAGGTGGACGGTCCGCATCATCTCCGATCCGACAACGGCCGTACACCGCGCGCTGGCGGATTTCGATCCCTCCCTGCCGCTTCGTGTCGCCTCCGCGATCGATCACGATTACAGGCCGTCGTTCATCGGGCAGCTCGTCTCGTCGCAGCTCGACGCGGACCGGCTCGATTATCTGCTCAGGGACAGCCTGATGACCGGCGCCAAGTACGGCAATTACGATCTCGAGTGGATCATCCACGCGCTCGAGATCGACTCGGACGGCGACCGGATCTTCGTCGCCTCGAACGGTTACTACGCGGCCGAGGAGTATCTGCAGGCGCGATACTACATGTTCCGGCAGGTCTATTTTCACCGGTCGCTGCGTTCGGCCGAGGCCGTTCTGCGGAGCATCCTCAGGCGGGCGGTCGAGCTGATGCGCGAGGGCCGTCTCGGGTTCGTGGTCGGGAATTCGGTCATGGAACGAGTGCTGGCAGGCGAGGAGCTGAACGTCGCGGAGTATCTGCTCTTCGACGATCACGATGTCATGTTCCATATCAAGCAGTGGATGCGGGAGTCCGATCCGATCCTCGGAGATCTCGCGCGGCGGTTCATCGAGCGGCGCCTGTTCAGGGCGATCGATCTGGATATGGCCGACAGGGCGGGCTTCGTCGATCGGGCGCGCAGGTCCATCGCCGGAAGCGGCTTCGACCCCGAATATTACCTGATCGAGGACCGCGCGGCCGACATTCCGTACTACAGTTACTACCGTCCGGAGGGCAAAGGCCGGCTCTACATCGAGAAGGGCGGCCGGATACTCGATATCGCTGATGTCTCCGGCGTCGTCCGCGGAATGCGCGGATACGAGATTCACAGGCTCTGCTTTCCTTTCGAGGTCTCCGACGAGATCGATGCGGTTCGCTGAAATCAGCGGCGGCACCACAACCAGACGAGGTACGAAATCAGACGCTGATGCGAATTGCGGCCCTGACATTCGGGATTTCAATGCTGGTCCTTGCGGTGACTGGACCCCGGTTTCCGGCACCGGAGATGTTGCGTCTGGCGGTGCTGCCATTCGCGGGCGACGATGCGGGCGCGGTGGAGGCCGAGTTGCGGCGTCTGGCGGCTGGCGAAAGCGGGCTCGAACCGATCGATCCGGATCTGGCGCGCGCGGCCTATGCCGGAACCGGGCTGGCGGGAAACCTCAACCTGACGCTCGCGCAGGGACGTTCGATCGGAACCGCTCTCGGCGCCGATTTCTATCTTCTCGGAAAACTGATTCAGGCGCGCAGGGCGGGGGAGAAGGATCAGTCCTACTTCGAGTGGATGGCCGGAACGTATCTGGTGGACGGCCGCACCGGACGATTGCTGCTCTTCAGACTGGTCCGGGCGAGAGGGGCGGACGACGCCGCGGCCGCCGCCGAGGGGATACGCCTGCTGCGGCTGGAATGGCCCGCAATCAGGGATGCGATCGCGCGTCAGGCCGCCGATCGCAGAGCCGCGGTCGAGGAGCCCGTTGAGGCTGCGCCCGAAGTCGAGTTGACCGATGCGGACCTGACCGGCCCGTCGGAAAAGCTGCCGGCCTTCTACCAGAGCCTCAAACCGGTCTACACCGCCGAGGCCGACCTTGCCGGCATCACCGCGACCGTCGAACTGGAGGCGGTTTTTCGCGAGGACGGCAGGGTCGATGACATCCGCGTGGTCAGGTGGGCAGGCTTCGGGCTCGACGAGTCGGCCGTTACGACCGCGGGCATGCTCCGTTTCAGGCCCGCGGAAAGAGATGGAAAGAAGCTAACAATCCGCGGACTGGTGAGGTATAATTTCATCCGTCCCCTGGCCCGCGATCCTGCTTCGCCGTCTTTGAAGGAAGAGGAAGCGGAGCGGATGCGGCGTAGCATTCAGCGTGCCCTCAACCCCGGCATGCTCCCGGGGAAGCCCCCGAAACCATGATCATAAGCGGCGTTTGCCTGTGCTCCTCTACTTCATCATGAACTGTAGATTGATGATAAAGACTGTTGTTCTGTTGCTGGCGTTGACCGGGACGGCGACGTTCGCCCAGCAGTCCGATGTCGAGCGCGTGAACCGGCTGCGCCTCTACGAGCAGGTCTGGCGGGCCGTCTTCGACAACTATTACGATCGCAACTTCAACGGCGTGGACTGGAGGCTTCAGCGCGAGCTTTATCGCGAGCGAGCCGCGGAAGCCGGATCGGATGATGAGCTCTACCGGGTTCTGCGGCAGATGGTCGGGTCGCTCGGAGACGCCCACACGAGGATCTATTCGCCGGACGATGCCTTTGACCGCAACCGGCCGTCGGGCACCTCTGTCGGCATCACCGTCAGGCGGATCGAGGGCCGGCCGGTCGTGAGCTGGGTCGAGCACGGCTCGGAGGCATGGCGCGCAGGCATCAGGCCCGGATTCGTGGTCAGCCGCATAGACGGCCGGCCGGTCGACGCACTGCTGGAACAGATCCGCGCGGAGGTCGGAGACAGTTCGACGCCGACCGCTCTCGACCTGCTCAGCCACGACAGGCTCTTCTACGGCCTCAGGGATACCACGGTCTCGGCAACCTTTCTCGATCCCGAAGGCCGTTCAGTGCAGGCTGTTCTGACGCGCCGCTTCACGGAGTATCAGCGTCGCGTCATCGTCAGACAGCTTCCATACAAGATCGGCTACATCGAGCTGACAGGGTTCGGACCCGAGATCGAAAAAGAGTTCGAGCAGGCCATGCTCTATCTCAACGATACGCGGGGCCTGATCCTCGATCTCAGGAACAACGGGGGAGGATTCGTCTCCTCTGTCGTTCAGGTTGCCGGTTACTTCTTTCAGCCCGGCACCGATCTCGGCGAATTCGTCAACAGGCAGGGAAGATCGACACACAGACGGACGCAGAGAATGCGCACGGCGTACCGCAATCCGGTCGTCGTGCTCGTCAGCGGGCGCTCTGCCAGCGGTTCAGAGATCCTGGCGGCGGCCTTTCAGGAGCGTACCCGCGGGCTCGTCCTCGGAACCGGTCAGGCCACCTGCGGATGCCTGCTCGGCGTCAGCCGGACGCTCAGGCTCAATGACGGATGGAAACTTAATGTCAGCGATTCCGATTTCAGAACCGCCCTCGGTCGACGCATCGAAGGAGCCGGAATACGCCCCGATCTCTCGGTCGAACTGACCTCGAGCGATCTGGTCGCCGGTCGCGACAAGGCGCTCGAATCGGCGGTCGATAACGTCACCCGTTCGATCGCCTTCGGCAACAGAGCGGGCAGGATGGAGTTCGGAATCGTCATTCCTCCCCTGACGCCGCCTCCTTCAGTCAGGTATCAACCGGCTTCATCAGCCAAACGATGATTCGACTCGACCTCTTTATCCACCTTGATCCGGAGAGAATACAGGATGAAACGAATTTTTCAGGCGCTGAGCATCGTCGCCTTCTGCAGCCTTTTCGTCTCGATCGCCGAGGCCCAGTGGACGGTCGTTTTTCAGGACCAGAGCAAGAAGGACCTGAACGGCATACTCTTTGTAGACAATAACTACGGCTGGATCATCGGCGACAACGGCATCATCCATTCGACCGTCGACGGCGGCGAGGGATGGGGGCCGCAGAATCCCAACCTGAAAGCCAATATCAAGGACATCTACTTCAGAAACCGCGCCGACGGATGGCTCGTCGCCAGCGGCGGGCACGTCCTGCACACGGAAGACGGCGGCGAAAGCTGGGTCCTCGTCTTCAAACTGACTGTGCCCTCGTCTGAGGGCAAACAGGGATTCAACAGCATCGTCTTCGCCAACAAGAATAAGGGCTGGGTCGTCGGCACCGGCGGCAGGATCCTCAATACCGAAGACGGCGGCCGGACATGGCAGGAACAGGAGAGCGGCACGACCGATGAACTGGTCCACGTCCGCTTCGTCAACGACAAACGCGGCTGGGTCGTCGGCGGGAAGGGCACCATCCTCTATACCGATGACGGCGGTCGCAACTGGGACCACCAGAACAGCAGCTTCTCAGGCTACCTCTACAATATCGAGATCCGCGGCAAGGACAAAGCATGGATCGTCGGCGACAAGGGCGCCATCCTGCGAACCTCCGACGCAGGCAGAAACTGGGAGAGAGTCGCCGTCGATTCTTCCAGGAACCTCCTCCGCATCGGATTCTCCAACAATAACGACGGCTGGGTCGTCGGCTGGGAAGGCACCGTCCTGCGCACCAATGACGGCGGTAAATCCTGGGTCGAACAGGAGACCGGTACCCGCGTCAATCTGTACGGCCTGGCTGTCAGAAAGAAAGAGGTGTGGGCTGTCGGTGAAGGCGGAATAGTGCTTAAGTATTTGAATCAGTAGTCAGTAGGCGGTAAGCAGTAGGCGGTAAGCAGTAGGCGGTAAGCAGTAGGCAGTAAGCAGTAGGCGGTAAGCAGTAGGCAGTAGGCGGTAGGCAGTAGGCGGTAGGCGGTAGGCAGTAGGCGGTAAGCAGTAGGCAGTAAGCAGGATGTGTGGAGATGTTAAATCCCCTACCATCTTTCGAGCAACTCTCGAATTTCTCTAAAAAGAACTGCCTACTGACTACCGCCTACTGCCTACTGACTACCGCCTACTGCCTACTGACTACCGCCTACTGACTGCTAACTACCGCCTACTGACTACTACTTACCTGCAAGCGGGCGGGAAGACCGGGACCGTGACGCTGGTCGAAGGCACGAGCGTCAGCTTGTGCATGTTCGATCCGCCGTTGAAGGCGTTGCTCTGGGTTCCGGCATTCGGGTTGTAGTTGATGTAGGACCCGAGGAGCCCGATGTTGCCGCTGGTCGAATAGAGTTTCATCCAGCCGCTGCGTCCCGAGGGAACGAAGGTCTCGAAGCGCGGGATGGTCCGCGGCTCGGTGTTGTTGATCGAGAAGACCTTCTGGCATCCGCCGTTGATCGAGAAGCTGACGACGTTCTCGGCATCATTGTAGAGGAGGCCGAAGAGCGTGCCGATCGACGAAGCGCCGATCGCCAGGTTGCCCGAAACGCGGTTGAGGATGAGACGTGTGTCGTTGCCGTCCAGGCGGCTCGGGATGTTGTCGATCGCGAGCACGGCCGGAGCGCGATTATAACCGTCGGCCTGGCCGTTGAAGTTGACGACCGCGACGGGTGATTCGCCGCTGAAGACCGGCATCTGACCCTCGAACTGCGCGGCGAAAGCCTCGGCGCCCAGGTTGGCCGTGTGACCGGTGGCGGTCTTGATGTACTCGTCGCCGATCAGATAGTTGAACGCAACCGGCCAGCCGCCGCTGTCGGTCGCGAGAGCCACGATGTAACCCTTGAATCCCGGATCGAAGTCCGACATCAGGAATGACGCCGTCTGGTTCTGCGTCAGGCAGAGATAGGCATCAGCCACGCTGCAGCTGTCGGCCACGAAGAAGAGGTGGACGTTGATGCCGCTGTATGCGTTGGTGTTGGTCAGGTTGATGCGGGTGTTTTCGGTAGTCTGCGATGTCGCGCTCGACGTGTAGTAGTTGTACCAGAGAATCGATCCCGGTTTCTGGTCGTTGACCTCGGAATTGGCCGGGAACGGCACGCCCGGGTCGGCGCCAAGCGCCGTCATCGAGATGACGAAGAAAGTCATCAGCACCATCAATGATCTGAATGTTGTGCGTGAGGTTCGCATTCGAGCTACTCCTTCTGAAATTAAGGACAAAATCAAAGTTACGCCGGCCGTCTTCTCCACCCCGTTCGCCCCCGTCCAGATCCCTGTTCCCTCTCGTTCATCCTGTCCGTGGAGACTCGCCATTCCGGCGCCGTTCAATACCGTGCCAATCGCTTCGGTCGCTTGAGTAATTATATTCGGGGTCGCAACAGCCGCATTTAACCTCGCGGTCCCTGTCCCGAGCGGATTGCGGTCAGCTGGGATGGAATCGAGAATGGTTATTGGCAAACAACCCTGGGGGCGAATATCGGGGATTTTTAAGATCGAAGCGATTTTCGAGCTGTTTCACTCTCAAAGAGCGAACATGAGGCATACTCGATACCGGGAGTCTATGACTAAACCCTCCCTTTGTCAATTACTTTAATGGACATTAACCTGTTTAGTATCAAAGATTAGAGAATTCGGAAGGGGGAGTGCGGGCTACTGATAGCGGAGCGCTTCGACGGGCGTGAGTCTGGAGGCGAGGCGGGACGGGTAGAGGGTGGCGAGAAGGCAGATGAGAAGGGCGAGGAGGGCGATACCGAGACCGTCGAGGGGGTCGGGTCTGAGGGTGATGTGGGAGACGGAGTAAATCTCCTGTGGGATCGAGATGAGGCGCCAGTGGTTGGCGACGCGGCAGATGATGGAGCCGAGGG
The DNA here is from genome assembly GCA_937967285.1 of uncultured Acidobacteriota bacterium. Lineage (GTDB taxonomy): Bacteria > Acidobacteriota > Blastocatellia > RBC074 > RBC074 > JADJXM01. The sequence continues at coordinate 2,670 of CALBSU010000734.1, read as the reverse complement.
CGAGTCCGATGATGGAGCCGGCGGCGCCGATGATGAAGCCCTGAAAGATGAAGATGCGCCGGATATTGCGCGGGGTGGCGCCCTGAGCGCGGAGGATGGCGATATCCCTGTACTTTTCGACGACCATCATTGTCAGGGAGGTGATGATATTGAGCGCGGCGATGGCGATCAGCAGCGCGAAGAAGGCGACGATGACGCGGTGCTGGAGTTTGAGCGCGGCGAAGAGGGGGCGGTTCAGTTCCTGCCAGGTGGTGGTCATGAAGCCCTTTCCGGCCGCGTTGCGGACCGCCTCGCCGATCTGCGCGACCCCGTCTAGGTCTGCGACCTTCATCTGGATGACGCCGGCGGTGTCTCCGCTGCCGGTCAGGGCCTGAGCGGCGCGGAGCGAGCTGTAGGCCCACTTCGAATCGTATTCGTGAAGTCCCGAGGAGAAAGTCCCGGCGATTCTGAATTTAGTGTAGACGGGTCTGATCTGGAGGCCGGCCGGGGTGAGGCGCGTGGTGGCCGAGACCGCCGTCACCTCGTCGCCGACCTTCAGTCCGAGCGTCGAGGCGAGGAATCTGCCGATGACGACGGACTCCGGTTCGCGAGCGGCCAGCAGAGTCGGATCGCCCTGGATTGTGATGGCGCGGAGCTCCGCCGCGGCGCCGGGCGAATCGAGATCGACGCCCTTGATGACGGCCTGTTCCTGACGATCCGAGACGGTCAGCAGGACCGGGGCATAGATCACGGCCGAAGCGCCCGTCACGCCGGGAACGCCGCTTATCTTATTAATAAGTTCACGGTAGTTCTCGATTCCGCGGTTGTCCTCCCTGAGGAGGTTGAGGTGGGCGGTGCCGTTGAGGATCTTCTCCTGAATATCCGAGCGGAAGCCGGAGATCATGGCCTGGGCGACGATCAGCGCCGCGACGCCGAGCGCGATGCCCGCCACGGCGATCCCCGTGATGACGGAGATCGCCGTCTGCCGGCGTCTGGCTCGCAGGTATCTGAGGGCGATAAACAGTTCGTAGGACACGGCCCGTCCGGATCAGTGCGATTCCGGCCTCATGTGCGGGAAGAGCAGGACATCGCGGATCGACCTGCGGTTGGTCATGAGCATGACCAGACGGTCGATGCCGATGCCCTCGCCGCCGGTCGGCGGCATGCCGTAGGAGAGCGCGCGGATGTAGTCCTCGTCCATAACCATTGCTTCCTCGTCGCCGCTTTCCCGCTGGTTGACCTGCTCCTCGAAGCGGCGTCGCTGCTCCGCAGGATCGTTGAGTTCCGAGAAGGCGTTGGCGATCTCCATCCCGGCGACGATCAGCTCGAAACGCTCGACGAAGCGCGGATCGTCCGCCGACTGCTTCGAGAGCGGCGAAAGTTCCGTCGGAAATTCCGTGATGAATGTCGGATTGATCAGGTTCGGTTCGGCGACATGCTCGAATATCTCGCCCAGCAACTGCCCATTGTTCAGCTTCGGATCGAAGTTGATATCCAGGGCGGCCGCCGCTTTCTCGAGTTGCTCGCGGTCCATCAGGCCGTCGATGGTCGGCCGGGTCGACTCATCCGGCCAGTACTTGATGACCGCCTCGCGCATCGTCAGCCGCTGCCAGTCGTTGAAATCGATCGTCAGGTCCTGAAACGGAATCCGGCGCATCCCGCAGACCTTGTCGAGCAGCATCGTGATCAGCTCCTCGGTCAGGTCCATCAGATCCCTGAAGTCGGAATAGGCCTGATACCACTCGAGCATCGTGAATTCCGGGTTGTGCTTGTACGAGAGGCCCTCGTTGCGGAAATTCCGGTTTATCTCGTAGACCTTCTCGAAGCCGCCGACGATCAGGCGCTTGAGATAGAGCTCCGGCGCGATTCGCGCGTAGAGATCGATTCCGAGCGCATTGTGATGCGTGACGAAGGGGCGCGCAGCGGCGCCCGTGGCGAGCGGAGAGAGCATCGGCGTCTCCACCTCGACATAACCCCGCTCGTCGAAGAACCGCCTTGTCTCGCGGATGATCTTCGCCCGCTTCTCGAAGACCTCGCGCGTGGTCAGCTCGCCCGGTTCCCGCTCATGCACCGAACTGCTCGCAATCAGGTCGACATAACGCTGACGGTAGCGGAGCTCCTTGTCCTGGACGCCGTGATACTTGTCCGGCATCGGCAGCAGAGCCTTGGCCAGAAACCTGAGGCTGCTGACATGGATCGACAGTTCGCCGGTCTTGGTCACGAAGATGTAACCGCGGACTCCGATCCAGTCGCCGAGGTCCAGCTTCTGATAGAGGTTCCATGCATCGTCGCCGACGTCGTTTTTGCGGACGTAGACCTGAAGCAGGTTGAGCCCGTCGGAGAGGTGCGCGAAGGCCGCCTTGCCCATCAGGCGCATGGTCATGATCCGGCCGGCGACGGCCACCTCGCCGGCCGACTTGAGCTCGATGTTGATCCGCTCGAGTTCCGCCTCGTCCCGGCGCCCGGCCTGATCGCGATATTTCTCGACGATCTCGGTCAGAGTATGAGTCCGGTCGAACCGGTGCGGATAGACCGCATGCCCCATCTCCGCGATCTCGGCCAGATGTCTCTTCCGCTGCTGTATCTGATCGTTGTCCTGTTCCTGCAAAACGACGCTCCTGTCGAATGGGTATGCTCAAAAGAGGAATTATAGGAACGCCCGTCACGCAGTGTCAATTTAGAGGCGTCCCG
>CALBSU010000733.1 GCA_937967285.1 uncultured Acidobacteriota bacterium | reverse complement strand
GGCGCCAGATCGGTCAGGCGGGCGATCTCGCCGTAGGAGTTCATTCCCATCTCGAGCACGGCGTAATCGAAATCGGCCGGAGAGGCCCCGCCGGTAATCATCCGCGAAACGGTCAGCGGAAGTCCGTAGCCGGTATTCAGGTTGCCGTGCGATTTGAGCACCCGGCCCGCGGCCGACATCACTTCGGCCGTCAGGTCCTTGATGGTCGTCTTGCCGGCGCTGCCGGTGATGCCGATGACCGGGCGGTGCCAGCGTGCGATGAGCCTCGCCGCGAGTTGCTGCATGGCGCAGACCGTGTTCTCGACGAAGAGCAGTCGCCCGGCGAGTGCGCCGAGATCGGTCGCGAACGGAAGCCTCCGGTGAATCACCAGGGCTGCGCATGCGCCTTTGTCAAAGATCTCGCTGACGAATCGGTGGCCGTCAACCTGCTCTCCCGCCAGAGCGATGAAGAGTTCCCCGCCGGCGATCGTCCGGGAATCGATCGAGAAGCCGGTCGGAACGATCCGTGCCGTCTCCTCATCCATCATATGACTGGCGCCGCAGAGGCGTCCGATCTCTCCCAGGTCCACGATGCCCTCGCTTGGCCGGAGCTGTCAGGTCCCGTCAACTGGACCTGAGCGTCTTCCGCTCGGCCAGCGCCTCGCGCGCCACCTCGCGGTCATCGAAATGTATCTTGCCCGTCGGCAGAATCTGATAAGTCTCGTGCCCCTTGCCGGCGATGAGCACGACATCTCCCGGTTTCGCGCTCAGAATCGCCCTGAAGATGGCGTCGCGCCGGTCGACGACCAGCTCATAGTTCTTTCCGACGCGGTCCATGCCGACGCGGATGTCGTTGAGGATCAGCAGCGGATCCTCGCTCCGCGGATTGTCGGATGTGGCGATCACCAGGTCGCTCAGTCGCGCCGCATCCTCGCCCATGATCGGCCGCTTGGTCCTGTCACGGTCGCCGCCGCAGCCCATGACCGTGATCACTCTGCCGCGTTTCTCGGGCTTGAGTCCGCCCTGCGCCGACCTGATCGTGTGGAGAACGCTGCTCAGCGCGTCCGGAGTATGCGCGTAATCGACGAAGACAGGGATCTCGCCCGGCTCGCCGACCCGCTCGAACCTGCCGGCTACTCCCCTGCAGTTTCTGATTCCCTGCTCGATCACGTCGCGCCCGAAACCCAGAGCCAGTCCGATGCCGATGGCGCAGAGAATGTTGTAAGCGTGCGGCCTGCCGACCAGCACCGAATCGACGACGATCTTTCCGGCGGGCGTGTGAGCCGCGAAATGCAGGCCGTCGAGACCGGTCCTCCGGAGAGCCTCAGTGTCCGCCGGCCGGATGTCGGCCGCGGAATCTATCCCGTAGGTGATGACTCCGCTGTCGCAGACGCCGACCAGTTCGGCCCCGCGCGGATCATCTATATTAATGACCGATTTTCTCGGCTTTAAGCCGATGCTGCCGTCGAAGAGTTTCTTCTTGGCGGCGAAATAGGCATCCAGGGTTCCGTGGAAATCCAGATGGTCCTGGGTCAGATTCGTGAAAGCGGCGACGGCGAACTCCAGTTCATCGGCCCGATGCAGATCGAGCGCGATCGAGGAGACCTCCATCACCGCATGCGTCACGCCGCCGACCACCGCCCGGCGGAGGAAGTCCTGAATCTCGGGAGATTCCGGAGTCGTATGTTCGGCCTCGACCTCCTCATCGCCGATCCGGTAGGCGATCGTTCCCATGATCGCGGTCCGGGCCGTCCCGTTCGGAAAGGCGGCATCGATTATCGACTCGACGAGATGCGTCGTGGTCGTCTTGCCGTTGGTTCCCGTCACGCCGACCAGAGCCAGCTTGTGCGACGGAAAGCCGTGCGCCAGCGCGGAGGCGCGCGCCAGCGCCGCCCTCGCATCCGACACCCGGAGCCAGTTGCCGGCGAATCCTTCCGGCCTCGGCTCCTCCGAGATAACTGTATTCGCGCCGCGCCTCGTTGCCTCATTGACGAAAGAATTTCCGTCAACTCGTGCGCCTTTTATTGCAACGAAAATGCCCCCCGGCAAAACGCGGCGCGAATCCTGTGTGACAATCGAACCGGCGGCGGTCACTGGCTGGTCGAGCGATTGCCCGCTCGCCTCCGCCTGAATATGGTTCGCCATGTCACGAATCGTGATCATATCTGTGTCCTGCAGGGCCGGTTTGTATCCGGCCTGCAACCCCACGTAACTCACTTGAACTCCACACGGCATTCGTCGCCCGGCCTGATCGGAGCGCCCGGCTCCGGCGACTGCCTGTATGCGATGCCCGATCCGAGCAGACGCGGATTCAATCTCAAACCGGCGCATGCCTCGGCCACGGACCTCAGACCCCGCCCCCTGAAATCAGGCATGACTGCCGCCACAACGGCCGGGAGATTGCCTGACCGGGCCGCCGCTTTCGGCAGACCGAGCGGGGACAGACTCGCCGACACGGACGATCCGGCCTGTGGCTTCTCCTGCCGCTCTTCGGGCTTCGCTTCGGGCCTGTCCTCGGGAGTTCCGGCGGCGGCCGATTCTCCCTCCATCCCCTCGTACTTCTTCGCCAGTTTCGCCAGCGCGTCCCGGAACCCCTGATCGTCGGGCGGGATGGCGTAATCGCCGAGCACGGCCTGTGCGATCATATTGAAGACCGGGGCGGCGACCACTCCGCCGTAATACTGACCGACCGGCTCATCGACCATCACCACGATCACGAACTGCGGCTCGGTGGCCGGCACGAATCCGGCGAAGGTCGGCATGTATTTCGATTTCGAGTAGGCCCGCGTCTTCTCATCGACCTTCTGCGGGGTGCCGGTCTTGCCCGCCGCGGTATACCCGCTCAGCTTGACGGCGCTGCGTCCGGTTCCCGCCGTCACCACCCGCTGCAGCAGCCCGCTCATCTTCTCAGCTGTCTCGGGACTGATGACCCGTTCCGCTTTGAGATCCGCCTGATAGATCACCCGGTCGCCCTGCGCGACGATGTTGCTGATGATGTGCGGCTTGACCCGGTGCCCTCCGTTGGCGAACGCGGCCATCGCCACCGCGGCCTGCACCATCGTGACCGAGATCTCCTGCCCCATCGCCACCGATCCGATCGAATCGCCCGCCCAGCGAGCGAGCGGGTTGACTATGCCGCGCGATTCGCCGGGAAGCTCGATGCCGGTCTTCGATCCGAACCCGAAGCGCGTGATGTAGTCGTAAAACTTCTCCCTGCCGACCCTCATCGCCAGCTTGATCGCGCCGACATTGGAGGATTTGGCGAAGGCGTCGGCGACGCTCAGCACGCCGTATGCGTGGGTGTCGTGAATGACGCGCTTGCCGAACCTGATCTCTCCGTTGCCGCAGTCGACCTTGTCGTCCGGCGTGACCAGTCCTTCCTCGAAAGCCGCGGAATAGGCGACGACCTTGAAGACCGACCCGGGCTCGAACGGGAATCCGATGGCCCGGTTCGACCTGATCTCCATTTCGCCCTTGCCCGGACGCCGGTTCGGGTCGTAAGCCGGCGCGTTGGCCAGAGCGACTATCTCGCCGGTATCGGGCTTCATGACGATGGCGCTCACTCCGCGCGCCCTGTATGTCTTGAGCGTGGCTGCGATCAGCGACTCGACCTTGTGCTGAATGCTCATGTCGATCGTGGTATTGATCGTCGCGCCGCTCAGCGACGGGATCTCGCTTCTGTCGAACGCCACCCGGCGGGCATCGACCGCCATCCTGACCTCGCCCGGCCTGCCGCGCAGCAGATCGTCCCAGACCTGCTCGAGACCGGCCAGCCCCTGGTCTTCCGAACCGACGAAACCGAGCACGTGAGAGGCCAGCGTGTCGTTGGGATAGACGCGCTGCGTCTCTTTTCTGATCCCGATCCCCTCAAGGCCGCCGGTGTCGATCGCCTTCCTGATCCGCCGCGAAAGATCCGGATCCAGCTTGCGGGCCAGCCAGCGGAACGCCGTGTCTCCATTCAGCTTCCCGCGGAGCCCCTCCTCCGTCATCCCGATCATCGGCGACAGCACTTTGGCCGCCCTGTCGCGATCCTTCGCTTCCTTCAAAATCTTGAGATCGACATAGAGCGAATCGGAGACCAGACTGTAGGCGAGCTGCCGGCCTTCCCTGTCGAGGATCGTCCCGCGGACCGGTACGGTCTCGATCTCGCGCTGCTGAGTCCTCGCCGCGCGCTCGACGTAATGACCGTGATCGATCACCTGTATCCATGCCAGGCGCCAGATGATGAGGATCATCCACGTGACCATCATCAGCGCCACCCAGAGGAGGCGCCCCTTCGCGGATCCGTTCTCTTTTCGTCTGGCTGATCTCATACCCACCTGATGCGACCGCTATCGCGTCCTGCTGCGTCGAACCGGCTTGCTTGCGACCTTGCCCTTTCCGGCCCGGTTCGATCTGGCCAGAGCCTTGCGCGCGCCCGCCTCGATCGCCGGCTTGCGGTTCGCGGTCTCCGCCGCCGGAACGAAGCGCGGTCCGGACAATTCCGGCTGAATCAGCCCCGACTGACGCGCCACCTCCTCGCTCATCTGCGGATTGATCGCCCGCTGCTGCTCGAGGACCTCGTACCGCTGCTGATTGGCTATCTCGTCGAGCTCGCTCTTGAGCCTCGATTCCATCTGCCCGAGCCTGTGGATGTTGATCCTCGCACGGACAGAGTAGATGAATCCGGTGGCCATGACGGCCGCCAGCACGACCAGCAGCCAGTAGATGCGCGAATCGCCCTTCGATTCGGGCTTCTTCTTCCGGCGCGGCTCCGTTTTAGACCGCGACTTGACGG
>CALBSU010000732.1 GCA_937967285.1 uncultured Acidobacteriota bacterium | reverse complement strand
AGTCGGTATGCGGATACCGGACTACCAAAGCGACGCCGGGCCGTCGCACTCCATAACGGAAAAAGCGGACCCGAAAGTCCGCTTTTTCCGTTATGAATTATGAATATGAATGGCGTCCCGTACGGGATTTGAACCCGTGTCGCCGCCGTGAAAGGGCGGTGTCCTGGACCGGGCTAGACGAACGGGACGCAGGATCGATGCATATTGCGCATCGGTTATGAAACCGTAAAGATCAAAACAAGCGGACATAATATACATCCCGCTGCAGTAAGTCAACGGGTTGAGCGAAAATTCACGAAGCGCCGCCTCCCGCAGCCTCGATCAGCGGTTTAGACCGGGTTGTGAGCCCTAATTTCCGCGTGATAGACTCGACACGCATTAATAATGATGCGTATCGAGAAAAAATTGCGACCCGAGGGGAGCCGGAGTGCGTTATCCTGACGTGCGATCTGTTTTATAAAGGAAGAACGGTAGGAAATTTGATCAGAAACGATAAAGGCGGGATGAGTCGATTATTATGGGCGAGAATGGCCGTGTTGGCGGTTATTTTATCGGTCTTCGGATCGGTGCGGGGGATGGCGACGGACACGATAGTCGTGCTGCCGTTCGAGAACCGCTCGCAACTGGCTGAGTACAACTGGATCCGCGAGAGCTTCAACATCTCGATCGAAGAGGTTCTGGACGCGCCGGGTTTTTACGTGATCAGCACGGATGAGCGGAACATCGCTTACGATCGGCTGAGGTTGAAGCCCGAGGATATATTGACGCGAGCGGCGATGGTCAGGCTGGCGGATGCGGCGCAGGCCAATCTGGCTCTGATCGGAGAGTTCGACGTGGCCGTCGACGGCGAGCAGGTGACGATCGCGGTGACGGCTCGGTTGATCGAAACGCGGGAGGGGCGACTGGTCGGCAACCGTGTCTTCAATTTCAGCGGACCGCTGAACGACCTGCAGTCGATGCAGGGACAACTGGCCTGGAGCATCCTCTATTTCAGAAACCCGTCATTGCCGTATACAAAAGAGCAGATGGTCAAGCGCGCGACGATGACGCCTCCGCTGGCGTATGAGAGCTTCGTCAAGGGGGTTCAGACGCGCGATCCGGACCTGCGCGAGGGTTTTCTGAAGCGCGCGCTGCAGGAACACGAACTTGCCGGCACGCCGGGCAGGTACTCGCGGGCCCATTATGAACTGGGGCTCCACTATTTGCGGCAGACCGAATACGACGAAGCGATCGAACAGTTCAAACTCCTCGGCAAGGACGATTCAGATTATCGCGCCGGACTCTTTTATCTCGGGCTGGCGTCGTTTGAATCGGGGGACATCGACGAATCGGCGGCGGCCTTCCGGACGCTGGCCAATCTCCTCCCGTTGCTCGAAGTCTGGAACAACACCGGGATCGCGCTCACCTCGCGCGGAGACCTTGCTGACGGCATGCAGTTCCTCAAGCGCGCGACCGCCAACAATCCGAACGATACCGACTACCGGTTCAATTACGGTTACGCATCGATGCTGAGCCGCAATTTCGAGGAAGCGATCACATACTTCGACGCACTGATCAAAATAAACCCTCGCGACGGCGAGGCCTACTATCTGAAGGCGAAATGCCTGAAGGAGCTGGGAAGGACGGAAGATGCCGCGGCGGCGGACAATGAGGCAAAGCGTTACCTCGAAAACTACGCCAAATGGGCTGTCTCGCCTGACACGATTCCGCGGCTCGGCCGGCTCAAGAAGGAGATCAACCGGGCGTCGCTCTACCGGCACGAGCGGCAGCAGCAGATCCAGCAGGATGCGACGCAGGGCCTGCCGTCGGCACAGCAGATCTCACTGAGGCAGGCCCTCGACAGGGTGCGGGATCTGATCGGCCGCGGTCAGGATGCCGAGGCGATGACCCAGCTTCAGGCAGTGCTGGATGTCGATCCGACCAATGCTGAGGCGCATTTTCTGAAGGGGCTGGTGCTCAACAAGCGCCGCGATGTCGAAGGCGCGATCACCTCATTCAAGGCGGCCGTTTCGTGGAACCCGAGGCTGATCGAGGCCCACATCAATCTCTGCCGGCTCTATCTCGCGCGCGGAGACCGTGCGCTCGCGCTGGCCCATGCCAGACAGGCGCTCGAGATCGATCCGCAGAACCGGGATGCGATCGCGCTCAAACAGCAGATCGAAACCGGACGATGATTTCCGATCAACCCGGAACGGATTTTCAGCATCGAAGTGCTTTCTGAACGCGGTCTGGAATTCGAAGGTGAGAGGGCTTTAACCGGACGATGATATCGCTGATCAAATATCCGAGCAGGGGCAGGGGGCTGGCGCTGGCGATAGCGCTCTCTCTGGTCGTCCACATGGTCGTGGTTCTGGCTATGCGATATGCGCCTGTCCTGCAGGTCGCGATGGGGATGCGCGGGATCGAGTTCGTCGAGGAGGAGTACGACAAGGCGATCCTGATCGACTTCTCGAAGAAGCTCTCATACCCTCCGGGATACATCGGATTCGTCGCTCCGAAGAAGATCAAATCCCTCGAGGAGCAGAAGAAGGATCAGGAACGCGAAGCTCGTCGCGAGGCTGCCCGCAAACGCAGGGAGAAGGAGAGAGAAGAGGCCGCGAAGCGCGAGGCCGAGGAGAAGGCGAAAGCCGAAGAACTGGCCAAAGCCGAAAAGCCGACGCCTCCGGCAGCCAATGACGGCTACCCCGGCGGCTTCGGCAAGATCAACACGGCCCCGATCAAGGACCAGATCCAGCGGTTATACGATGCACACAAGGGCGGCAAGCTGCCGATCCCTGACGGGAAACTGCGGGTCGGCGTGGCCGGCAGGATCAACTCCGACGGGACGCTCTCGGATTACAAGATCATCATTCCCTCAGGCATAGAGGAGATCGACCAGGCCGCGCTGGCGATCCTCGAAGCGGTCAGCGTCAGCCGAGCGCTGGGGCCGCTGAGCAATCTCTCCTCGCTCAGCATGATCCTCGATATCGATCAGGTGGCCCAACTCAACGTGGTCGGTTTCACCAGCAACGAACAGGACGCCCGGGCGATCGTCGACCTGGCCAATACCGTGCTGCTCTTCGCCAAGATCAGGAAGTCGACCGATCCGGCCGCCATGATCATGCTCAATAACCTGAAGGTCTCGCGGACCGGACAGCGCGTCCAGGCAACGATCAGCGTACCTCGCCAGAAGGCCAAGGATACTCTCGCTCAGTCGATGACCAAGGCCAAATCCTGATCACCTCTTCAGCCCGATCCTATTTCTCAGACGAGGGGAACCGGTCTCCGACGAAGAGATCGTAGATCCAGACTCCGACCGGCCCGCCGATCAGCGGTCCGACGATCGGCACCCAGAACCAGTAGTTGCCTTCAGTAAAAACCCCGGGGCCCCAGCCTCCGACCAGGGTGAAGAGCCGGGGACCCAGATCGCGCGCCGGGTTGATGGCGTATCCGGCATTGAATCCGAAGCACATCCCGATCACCATGACCAGGAACCCGACCGCGACCGGTCCCAGATTCCCTGTGGTGTTGTTGCGCGCGTCTCCGATCGCTGAGATGACCAGCAGCAGCAGCGCCGTCCCGAAGACCTGATCAACCAGTCCGCCGAAGGTCGAAAGATACGGTTGAGGATACGTCGCGAAGATCCCGGCCGTCGCCTTGTCCCCGGAAATCATCCGCGCTCCGCCGTCAAATGCATTGAAGGCTTCGCGATAGACGAACCAGACGGACGCCGCGGCCGTGAATGCCCCCGCCGTCTGAGCGATCCAGTACGGACCGACCTTGCTCCACGAAAAACCGCGACGGACGGCCAGCGCCAGCGTGACCGCCGGATTGAGATGCGCGCCCGTCACGCCGCCGGCCACGTATATTCCCATCGTCACCGCCAGTCCCCAGGCGAGGTTGATCGACAGGTATGTGCCGTTCTTCTCGCCGCTCAGGACGACCTGAGCCACGACTCCGGCTCCGAATGCGAGAAGAATAAAGGTCCCGAGAAACTCGGCGAGCATCTCGCGGGGGAGTGTATTTCGCTGCATAGATTATTGGTCCAAGGTGATGAAACCCGGTCGCTATCGCTCCCGGTACTGTACCTGATCGCACCCGAGAGCTATCGCTCCCGGTACTGTACCTGATCACACCCGGGAGCTATCGCTCCCGGTACTATACCTGATCGCACCCGGGAGCTATCGCTCCCGGTACCGTACCTGATCGCACCAGAGAGCTATCGCTCCCGGTGCTGTGCCTGATCGCACCCGTGAGCTATCGCTCCCATTACTGTTGGGTTGATGCCGCGGCTTTAGCCTCGGCCGGTTTCTCGCGTTTGATTCCGAGGTGCGAATCGAACCACTCGAGCTGTCTGCCGACGAGGTCGATGACGTGGTTCGGCTCCTGAATCCCGTGGCCCTCGCGCGGGTAACGGAGGAAGATGACTTCCACACCGCGTTTTTTGAGCGAACGGTAGTACTGTTCGCCCTGCTGGATGTTGACTCGCATGTCGCGTTCGCCGTGGGTGATCATGAGCGGCGTCTTGACTCGACTGACGTAGGTCATCGGCGAATACTTCCGGTAATTTTCCGGCACGCTCCACGGCTGGCCCTTGAAGCCGTACTCCATCAGGCCGGGGATGTCGCTCTGGCCGTGGAAGCTGTACCAGTCGCTGATCGCGGCATGGCCGATTGCAGCCTTGAAGCGGTCGGTCTGCGAGACCGTCCAGAAGGTCATAAATCCGCCGTAGCTGCCGCCCATGACGACCAGCTTGTCGGGATCCGCAATGCCTTTTTCGATGACGGAATCGACGCCGGCCATGATGTCCCTGAAGTCCTTGCCGCCCCAGTCGCCGAGGTTGGCGATGGTGAAGTCGTGACCGTATCCGGTCGATCCGCGCGGATTGGGCATGAGGATCGCGTAGCCGTTGGCCGCGAAGATCTGCGCGCGGCTGTTGAAGTTGTTCGCGAACCGGCCGTACGGGCCGCCGTGGATCATGAGGATGAGCGGGTATTTCCGTCCGGCCTGATAGCCGAGCGGTTTCATCAGCAGACCCTCGATGTCGAAATTGTCGGGCCCCTTCCACTTGATGACGTCGGTCTCGGCCAGCGCGAAGTCGCCGATCTCCGGGTTGACCCACGTGATCTTTTTCGCTGACTCAGGCCGTTTGAGATCGGCGATCCAGACATCGTCCGGCGTCTGGCTGTCGTTGACCGTGAATGTGATCCGGGCGGGCGAGCTGCCGCCGATGTCGAACGACCCGTAGTTCCTGTTGCCGGGCGTGATGCGCGTCACCTTGCCGCCGGATGCCGCAACCTGGAAGATGTCTGTGAAGACTCCAATGCCGCTCGAGAAGTAGAGCGATGAACCGTCCGGAGACCACTGGATGGTCCCGCTGACCGATTCGAAGTGGGATCCGGTCAGGTTGCGCGGCGTTCCGCCGGAGGGAGCTACGACCAGCAGATCGTTTTTGGCGGCCCAGTCGTCAGATTTCGTATTCGAGACGTATGCCAGCCAGCGCCCGTCCGGCGACCAGCGCGGGCTCGAGTCCGCCGCCGGACTGGTGGTCAGTCTGACGGGTTTTCCGCCGTCCGAGGAGATCAGGTAGATGTCGGTATTTCGATCCTCGGAGATGTCTGTCCAGACGCTCTCCTGTACTCCGGCTTTCGACATGACGAAGGCGATCGTCCTGCCGTCGGGCGCCCACTGGACGCTGCTGACGGTGAACTCGCCCTCGGTCAGTCGCTTCTTCTCTTTGGATTCGATGCCGATCTTCCAGAGGTGTGAGTATGTGAGATCGCTGTCGACCTTGATCGTGTCGAACTTCTCCTTCTTGCGCTTTTCGATCTCGGCCTTGTTGGGCAGGTCGTCGCGCGTCACGAAGGCCATCGTTTTGCCGTCCGCGGACCAGGCGAAGGACTGGACGCCGTTCTCTTCGGTGGTCAGCTTTTCGGCTTCGCCGCCGAATGCGGGAATGATCCAGATCTGATTGCCCTTGTCGCGATTGGCCAGAAACGCAATCCGAGTCCCGTCCGGCGACCACTGCGGAGATGATTCGCCCCGTTCCCCGTTGGTCAGTCTGGTCGATCTGCCGCCGTCGGCCGAAACCATCCAGATGTGCGAGACTCGGCGGTTCTCCTTGCGGTCCCATTCGCTGACGGTGTAGGCGACCCATTTCCCGTCGGGAGATATCTGCGGCCCGCCGACCTGCTTGAACGACAGGCTGTCCTCGACTGTCATGCGCTTATCTCCGACCGCGCCGAACGAGAGAACGAAACATATTAATAAGAGGGGAATCGCAGAGAGCGCTTTTTTCATCTCGACACCTCCGACGGGACTGGACCCGGATTCTCGCCAATATTGATTACTTGTGAACGGTAATGCCGCTTTTGGGATTGATCTCGGAAAATAACCGGATGCATCATAGCCGCATCCGCACGAAGGCGACAAGTATCCGTGTCACATTTTCGGCGCCGTCTGGTCCTTTCGAGCATTTCCCCTCCGCCCGGTTTCGGTAATAATGCCCGGGTGCCAGTCCTCGGCCTTCAGGTCGGAATGATCGGCGCGCAATGCAAGACAACAACAACTGCATTCGATATGTCCGGATTTACAGGAAAATTTCGGTTGACTGTCAGGAAGTTATTATTTGCTGTCGGATTGACGGCGATCACTCTTCTTCTGCTGGCCTTTCCGTTCGGGCCCCTTATGCCCTGGTCGCCGGTCAGGCCCGGTTACAGGACAACTGCATTTGCCGGGGCTGACATCATAACCGGAGAGTCGGACCCGGTTTTGGCGGCATACGGCGGGATAGACGAGATCATCTCGGAAGCCGAGAGGTACCATAGCCTTAAGTTCAACAGCCGGGTGAAGGTGATCGCCTGTCGCAGTTGGAGCGATTGCGGGCGGTACCTGCCGTGGATGAGCATCCGCGGGCTGGGCGGCGTGACTCTGGCGACGGGCGATGTGATCTATATCACTCCGAGGCTGCGCGAAAAAGGGCTCGATCCGGTCGAGTTTCTCCGCCACGAGCTTTCACACGCCGTGGTCAGCCAGAACACCGGCATCATCCAGTCATTCAAGATGGTGGAGCAGGGCTGGTTCGCTGAGGGGATGGCCGTCTCGTTTGGCCGGCAGCGGGCGTATCTGACCCGGGAGGAGTTTCTGCGTCAGGCGGAAAAGACCGATTTGGCCGCGGTCATCGACCCTGAGCGAATGGACAGAGCCGGCCCGGCATGGAGCGCAAAGCTGGCCTATGTAGCCCAGAGCAATTTCATCGAATACCTGCAGCACGAGGCCGGACGCGACACCTTCCAGCGCTTTCTGCTCGCATATATCAAAGATCCGGATAATTACCGTAATCTGTTTGAGGAATCGTTTCATATCCCGTTTCCCGAAGCGATCGTCAGGTTTCAGCGGTCGATCAGAGACGGCAAATGGCCATTGAAGGAAGACAAAGAGTGACAATGAAGAAGATCCCCCAATCAATTTCAATCCTGGGCATGGTTTTGATCAGCCTGATCTCCGTAACGGCACAGAGCCGCCGGCAGATGACGCCCGAGGATGTCGTCTCGATGAACCGCGCGTCCGATCCGCAGATCTCTCCCGACAGCCGCCGGGTCGCATACGTCGTTAGTTCGTGGGACAGGGAAGCCGACCGATTCAACTCGGACATCTGGCTGGCCTACGAATCGCGGCAGCAGCCGCTCCGGCTGACCTCCAGTCCGAAACGCGACGATCATCCCCGCTGGTCGTCCGATTCGGGGCGTCTGGCCTTCCTCTCGGACCGCGACGGCGATCCGCAGATCTACATCATCAATGCCAGCGGCGGCGAGCCCGTCAGGCTGACATCTCACAAGGCTCCGGTGCTCGATTTCGAATGGTCGCCAGACGGGCGACGGATCGCGTTTCTGGCCGTCGAGCCGCGCGAGAAAGAGAAGACGAAGCCGCCGGTAGAGGTCGACGCGGATCATCGTTTTGCCCAGCTCTGGCTGGCCGACAGCGTGACGGGCGAAGTCGTCCAGTTGACGCGAGGAGAGCGGTACATCGCCGATTTCGACTGGTCGATCGACGGGATGAACATCTGCTTCACGGCGAGGGATACTCCCGATCTGATCGATCTCGGTTCGACTGAGGTCTACCTGATGGCGGTGAAGGACGGCCCGATTGACACCGCCGGAGCCAAGCGATTGACGACAGGCGGAGGCGCCGAGGAGTCTCCGCGCTTCTCGCCCGACGGACGCTGGATCTCATATCTTTCGCATGCCGACGGCGATCCGAATGTCGGCCCGCTGCGCATCCATCTGGTTCCGGTCGCCGGCGGCGAGCCTCGAGTCCTGGCGCCCAAATTCGACGGCTACATCAGAGACTACCGCTGGATCTACGACGGTCGGCGGCTGATCTTCGTGGCGGGTATCGGAGTGCTTTCGAGGATTTATACCGTCGCGCTCG
>CALBSU010000731.1 GCA_937967285.1 uncultured Acidobacteriota bacterium | reverse complement strand
GTGGAAAGATAGCACAAAGTATAAAGTACAAAGTATAAAGAGGAATGCGGACTTTCTTTGTACTTTGTACTTTATACTTTGTACTTTATACTTCGCTATCTATGATTTTTTGCCAACGATGCAAGAAGGCCAATCCGAATGATGCGGACCACTGCGAGGAGTGCGGTTCGTATCTGCTGCTGATCTCGAGATCGTCGAGCAACGCGGCGAGCGATCTGCTCGAAAACACGCTCGAGGAGCATCTGCTCGAACGTGTCAGCGCGCTCGAGTCCGCACTCGCTCGCGCCAACGAACGATTCGAGCAGCTGCTCGATCTGGCGCAGCAGCAGGCGACCGGCAGCTTCTACGATCATATGATGCTCGAGGCGCTGACTGAGATCCTGACGGAGATGCGGGCGGTCAATCCCGACGAGCTCGAGCAGCGGTGGCGCAATCGTGTGGCCCGGCACTATGAGGAGACGGTCGAGCGCGAACGCCTCGACGAGCGGTGCGAGCAGATCATCTCGGCCTATCGCGGCCTCGACCGCGAGGATTTCGTGGATCTGGTCGAGGAGGGAACGCTGCTCATCTCCGAGGGGCGGACGCGGCGCGGGCTGAGGATGCTCGAGACCGCGCTCGGGCACGATGAACGCAATCCCGAACTCTGCTTCACGATCGGCGAATACTACTTTCATCTCGGTAAATCGCTCGAGGCGGCGGTCTATCTGCGGCGGACCCTTGATGAGCAGGACGGCCATTTCGGCGCGCGGCTGCTGCTCGGGCTGATCAGCGGCGACGAGGGCGAAACGGAATCGGCGAGGATCCACCTCGAGCGCGCGCTCGAACTCGACGACAGTTCGTTTGCGGCCCACTACGGTCTGGGGCGCCTTCTGGTCAGGGAAGGGAAGCTTCCCGAAGCGCTTCAGCATCTCAAGCGGGCGCTTGCTCTCAACCCCACGCCTGAGATGCATTATCTCGTCGGGCGCGCCTACTGGGATCAGGGGCGATCCGAACAGGCCCTCAAGCACCTGCAGAAGGCGATCCGTCTCGATCCGTCGTTCGACGCGGCGCTCTACGGTCTCGGTTTCATCTACTGGCAATCCGATCGCACCAACGAGGCGCGCGAGCACTTCCGTGCGGCATACGAGATAAATCCTCAGGACTCGGATTACCGTGCGGCGGTGCAGGCGCGCATCGGCGACAAGCTGCCGGTCCCTCCGGCTGCCGGATGGACGGCGCTCTTCACCCGGCGTAAATCCCGCGTGGCCGAATCCCGGTTCACGGATCTGCTGCTGCGCGATCTCAACACCTTCTCGATCTCCCCACTTCAGTCGCGGAAAACGCCGAGAAAACAGTAGGCAGATTCCATTTCAGATTCGGACCTGATCGGTGTTATACTTTCGTCAATCAACTGGTTGCATTTCAGAATTTGCATGCGCCGACAGGCGAAAATACAGCGGGCAAGACAATTAAACTTTCGTTTCACGGGGCAGGGCGGAACTCCGCATCCAGGCCTGTGATCGACTCAATCAGGACAAGGAACAGACCAACATGGCGATTGAAAAAAGCGAAAAGACGAAAGCAGTCGAAGCCGCGCTGCTCAATATCGAAAAACAGTTCGGCAAGGGCGCGATCATGCGTCTGGGAGATCAGCGTGTCGATGAGATCCCGGTCATTTCGACCTCGAGCATCGGCATAGATGCGGCGACCGGCGTCGGCGGTTTCCCGCGCGGTCGAGTTATCGAGATCTACGGTCCGGAGAGTTCCGGTAAGACCACTCTGGCTCTGCACGTGGTGGCCGAGGCCCAGAAGGCGGGCGGCATCGCGGCGTATGTCGACGCCGAGCATGCGCTCGACGCGATCTACGCCGAAAAACTGGGCGTCAACATCAACGATCTCTTCATCTCGCAGCCCGATTCGGGCGAGCAGGCGCTTGAGATCACTGAATCGCTGGTCCGTTCGAATGCGATCGATGTGCTGGTGGTCGACTCGGTGGCGGCGCTGACTCCTCGCGCCGAGCTCGAGGGAGACATGGGAGACAGCCTGCCCGGACTTCAGGCGCGACTGATGTCGCAGGCCCTGCGCAAGCTGACGGCGGTAGTCGGGCGCTCGAATACCTGCCTCATCTTCATCAACCAGATCCGCGAAAAGATCGGAGTCATGTTCGGTTCGCCCGAGACGACGACCGGCGGACGCGCCCTCAAGTTCTACTCATCGGTGCGCGTCGACATCCGCCGGATGACGCAGATCAAGGACGGCGAGAACGTCGTCGGCAACAGGACCAAGGTCAAGGTCGTCAAGAACAAGGTCGCCCCGCCCTTCAGGGAAGCCGAATTCGACATCATGTACGGAGAAGGAATCTCGAAGATGGGCGAGTTGATCGACATCGGAGTCGAGCAGAAGGTGGTCGAGAAGTCCGGCGCCTGGTTCTCATATCGCGGCGAGAGGCTGGGGCAGGGCCGTGAGAACGCAAAGAACACGCTCCGCGACAACAGCGAACTGTTCGCGAGGATCGACAAAGAGGTGCGCGAGGCGCTCGGCATCATCAAGACGAAACCCGCCGCCGCTGCTGCGGCGCCGTCATCCGCGCCGGCTGCGGCAACGCCGCCTCCGAAACGCGGCAAGGGAAATGACGAATAATTCCGGAGTGCGGCGCCCGCGGGCGCCGCTTTACTTTTGATTTAATGGCGAAGAGACTGACACAACTGGTCGATTGTGCGGGTTGAGCGTCCAAGCTGGCGCCCGGCGCACTCGCTCAGGTTCTGAGCGGGCTTCCGAAACAACCCGACAATCCGGATCTGCTGATCGGCTACGATAACGCCGATGACGCCGCAGTGTATCGACTGCGCGATGATCTGGCGCTGGTTCAGACAGTCGATTTCTTCACGCCGATCGTCGATGATCCGTTCGATTACGGACGGATCGCCGCGCTCAATTCGATCAACGACATCTGGGCCATGGGCGGGACTCCGCTGACGGCCCTGGCGATCACCTGTTTCCCGAAGAAGGGGGTCGATTTTTCGATCCTCGGCGAGATCATGCGTGGCGGTCTGACAGTGCTCAATGAGAACGGCGTGACGCTGGTCGGCGGCCACAGCGTCGAGAACGAACAGATCATGTTCGGCTATTCTGTGACCGGCACGATCCATCCCGACAAGTACGCATCGAACGATCGCGTCAGGGCCGGGGATCTGCTGATCCTGACCAAGCCGATCGGAACCGGCATCATCTCGACCGGCATCAAGTTCGGCAAGGCGTCCGCCGATGTCGCGGCCCGGTCGATCGAGACGATGCTCACGCCCGGAGGCAGCGCCGCCGAAGCTATCCGCGAATTCGGCATCCGCGCGGCAACCGACATCACGGGATTCGGGCTGCTCGGCCACGCCTGGGAGCTTGCCAGGGCGAGCCGCGTCACGATCGAGATCGACAGCCAGAGGGTTCCTCAACTTCCGGGCGCGATCGAACTGGCGCGACGGAAGATGCTGACTCAGGGCGACCGGACCAATCGCGAATATGTCGGCGGGAATATCCGAATCGACAGCGGCGTTTCGAAGGAGATGCAGAGCCTTCTCTTCGATCCGCAGACCGCCGGGGGAATGCTGATCGCGGCTCAGCCTGAGAAGGCCGGCGAACTGCTCTCCCATCTGATGGAGAACTATCCGCACGCCGCGGTGATCGGGCGGGCGACCGAATTCGACAGTATCTCGATCGCCGTCATTTGATTCCCGCGCGCGCTCAACCGGCCCGAAGACGATGACCACTCCCACTGAAATTCGAATCGGAAAACACGCGGAGAGCCTGCTCGATCGTTATCGTCGAGTCAGGAACGCCACGATGGAGATCGTCCGGCCGCTCGAGATCGAGGATTACGTCGTCCAGACTGCCGAGTTCATGAGTCCGCCGCGCTGGCATATCGGCCACACTTCGTGGTTCTTCGAAACGCTGCTTCAGAATTATCAGGCGGGATACCGCGTCTTTTCGGAAGAGTTCCTCTTCTTCTTCAATTCCTACTACGAGGGATTCGGTCCGCGGATCGCAAGAGCCAGGCGCGGAACGAGGTCGAGGCCGACGGTCCGCGAGACGGTCGTTTATCGCGAGAAGATCGACTCGGCGATGGAGTCATTCATCGGAACCATCGACGCCCGTCCCGACGCGCAGATGCTGACGGCCCTGATCAGGCTCGGGCTCGAACACGAAATCCAGCACCAGGAACTGCTCGTTTACGACATCAAGCATCTGCTCTGCGATCTTTATGATCCGTCGCGGACAGCAGATCCGCCAGCTGCGTCGATCCACGTCACCGGACAGGCCGACTTCGACGGCGGACCGTTCGATCTGGGATACGCCGGAACAGATTTCGCGTGGGACAACGAAAAGCCCTCTCATCGAGTCTGGGTTCAGCCCTTTGCGATCGATCGCGCTCCCGTCACCAATCAGGAGTACCTGGAATTCATCCTCGCCGGCGGATACGAGGACTGGCGCTGGTGGCTCTCAGCCGCCTGGGATGCCGTCAATCGCGAGGGATGGACGGCCCCGCTCTACTGGGAAAAGCACGACGGCAACTGGATGATCAGGGATTTTCACGGTCTCCATCCGGTCGAACGGCTGGCCGCGCATCCGGTCGTTCACGTCAGTTACTTCGAGGCGGCGGCCTACGCCAAATGGAAGGGCCGCCGATTGCCGACCGAGGCCGAATGGGAGTATGCAGCCTGTTTCGACCCGTCGACAGGGCGCAATCGCGAATTTCCCTGGGGCGACGGGCAGCCGGACGGAACCCGCGCGAACATGCTCGAAGACGGGCTGTGGGGAACTTCGCCGGTCGGAGCTTATCCCGCAGGCGCAACTCCATCCGGATGCCACGGCATGATCGGCGACGTCTGGGAATGGACCAGCTCCGATTACGCGCCGTATCCGGGCTTCAGAACCGAGTTCAACGAATACAACGACAAATGGTTCGTCGGGCAGAAGGTTCTGCGCGGCGGGTCATTCGGGACTCCGCGCGAACACATCCGCTCGACTTATCGTAACTTCTTTCATCCGCATGAGAGATGGATGCTCTCGGGTTTTCGCTGCGCGCAATAGATCGCTGAGACGGCAAAGGGAATTAAACGCAGAGGCCGCCAAGGTGGCAAAGGGGATTAACCGCTAAGACCGCGAAGGAGGCAAAGTTTTATCAGGAAATAAATGCCCGATTCATTGTCCAGTGGATGGGACTCAGAAATTGATATCCAAAAATTCTTTGCTCCCTTTGTGCCTTTGCGATTAGTTCTTCTTTGCTTCCTTCGCGGCCTTAGCGATTCATCTTCAATATTTGCCTCAATCCGGCTGTTGATGTAAGGTGAGGCCTCGAATCGAAATCATTAAATATAGACATGGAGAAGATCTAAAATAATGTCATTTGCTGATGCACCCGTAATTGCACCATTGAATCCGCCTCGTCGGATCCTGCTCGGGCCGGGTCCGAGTCCCGTTGACGACCGCGTTCTGCGAGCGATGAGCGCTCCGCTGCTCGGACATCTCGATCCGCTCTTCGTCCGGACGATGGATGAGGTACAGGTGCTGCTTCGCTATGTTTTCGAGACCAACAACCGGCTGACGATCCCCGTATCCGGCACCGGCAGCGCCGGGATGGAGGCCGCAGTCGCCAACCTGCTCGAACCCGATGAGGAGATCGTCATCTGCATCAACGGATATTTCGGCGAGCGGATGCACGAGATGGCGCTGAGAGTCGGGGCGAAACCGATCAGGGTCGAGTGCGAGTGGGGAGGCCCGGTCGATCTCGAGAAGGCTCGCGCCGCATGGCTTTCGTCGAATGCCCGAGTCCTCTTCGCGGTTCACGCCGAGACGTCGACCGGCGTTCTGCAGCCGCTCGAACCGCTTCGCGAGATCGTCGACCAGCGCGACGGATTTCTGATGGTCGATGCCGTGACGAGTATCGGCGCGCATTCGATCGGCGTCGACCGGAACCGGATCGATGCCTGTTACGCGGGAACGCAGAAGGCGCTCTCCTGCCCGCCGGGGCTCGCTCCGGTCAGTTTCAGCGATCGCGCCGTCGACAAGATCCGTTCGCGTAAAACGAAGGTCTGCAGCTGGTACCTCGATACGAATCTGCTGACCGCCTACTGGGCCGACGCCGGCGGAGGCCAGCGGACCTATCATCACACGGCGCCGATCACGATGAACTACGGGCTTCACGAGTCGCTGCGTCTGGTAGCCGAGGAAGGGCTCGAGGAGCGCGCCCGGCGTCATCAGAGAAACCATCGGGCGCTCGTGGCCGGAATCGAAGCCATGGGGCTTTCGATGCAGGTCGATCCTGAATTCCGGTTGTGGACTCTCAATGCCGTTCGCATCCCGGAGGGAGTGGACGATGCGCGCGTCCGCGGCCGGCTGCTCAACGAATTCAATATCGAGATCGGCGGCGGGCTCGGCGTCTTCAAGGGAAAGGTCTGGCGTGTCGGACTGATGGGAGCCGGAAGCACGGAAAACAATGTTCTGCTGCTGCTGGCGGCTCTCGAAAAGGCGCTCGCGCAGGAAGGTTACAAGGTGAAGTCCTCGGGCGTCAGCGCCGCTAACGATTTCTACAGCAGCAATTGAAGGAGAGGGAACTGAAATGTACTGTCCGCGATGCGGGTCGCCAAATACTGATACCACGAAATTCTGCCGTCAGTGCGGACTGTCGATGACTCAGCTTTCAGGCTACATCGCATCCGGCGGAACCGGCGCGCTGAAGGATTCCGGTTCGGTTGTTGACAAGGTCACCGAGGGACTGTCGCTCAAGCAGCGTCTGGTGCTGACGATCCTGCTCTGGTTACTCTCTCCGGCGCTCCTGGCGATCTTCAGCGAAGCCTTTCACCTGAAGTTCATCGAAAATTTCATTCCCTTTGTCGCTGTGCTCATGCCCGTCGGCATAGTCTGGAGCGTCTTTCGTTACAAGGCGCAGAAGAGTCGGCTTGAAGCGCAAACGGGCCAGGCGCTGCCTGAAGGTTACCGGCAGCCGGTGATCGAACAATATCGGCCGCCTGTCGATTCGCCTCCGACCAATCCGCTCGACGCCCGGCATCGGGTTCCCCACAGCGTCACCGAAGACGATACGCGACATCTTCCGAATTAATATGGAGTGCGACGCCGGGCCGTCGCACTCCAAATCAGAACCCGAGAACCTCGCGGCAGTATCTCAGACTCTTTTCAAGTTCAGCCAGTTGGAACTCCTGATCGGCTACTTTGCGGTCCTTTCCGGCCGGAGGAGCGAACGGCGTGACCGCCCGTCCTCGCTTCGCCATCTCGGTGAATCCGAAGAACTCCCGCGCGCGGATATCCCGGTAAGGTCCCCAGAACTCCGGTTTCTTGTAAGTGTAGGGGCGCACGAATCCTGAGATGATCTCGAGCTGGACCGGCACTCCGGGGCAGAGCTGCTCGAAGCGGTCGAAGTAACTCTGCCAGTCGACAAGACCTTCTCCCATCGCCGTCCAGGCGACGAGCGCGCCGTCCTGGTTTTCCCAGACCATCGAATCGCGGATGCCGGTGGTTGCGGCGTAGGGGCCGAGGATCTCGAGGTTCCGCATCGGGTCCTCGAGCGTCCAGGTGGCATTTCCGGAATCGAGAGTCGCGCCGACATAATCCCTGCCGGCCTCCTCGATTAGCTCGACCAGTTGCCATGCCTGCATGTCTCCGGCGTGGTTCTCGATGGCGATCTTCACTCCGGCATCGATCGCGCGGCTGCGAACCGCGCGGCATATCTTGACCGTGTCCTTCATCCGGGCCGGCAGACCGCCCTCGCTCCGCCGGTCGTCGGCGGTGCCCTGGTAGCAACGCGCCACCCGTGAGCCGAGCGCCTTCGCGATCCGGATCGTCAGCGCAAGATGCTCTTCGGCCGTCCCCCACTTCGCGTTGAAGCTCTTCGCCGAAGGGCAGATGCTTCCGGTCCCGACCTCGATCGCGATCCCGAGATCGTCGGCTTTTGCCCGGACCTCTCTGAGATAAGCGTCGCTGTGATTTTCATAAACATCGAGATCGGAGAAGAGCACGATCCCGACCTTCTGGCGCGCGGCATAATCGAGCAGTTGCGGAGCCTTCCAGCCCATTGCGCGGATCGAAAAATTGTCGAAACCCAGCCTGATGTTCCTTTTCTTCCGCTGCGGGACGGGGCTTCCTTCGAGCGCGGTTATTGTGCCCGCCGCCGCCAGTCCCTGAACGAATGCCCGTCTTGAGTGATCGGTCATCGAAATCTCCTCACCTTGAATTTTTGCCTTTTTAAAATCCGCGACTTAAACTGAGAGCCGGCATTGTAATCCAAACCATCTCAATCAGACGAGGTCAAACATCCATGATTCAAGTAATCGATCGTCGTGAATTTCTGAAACAGTCCGCCCAGGCCGTCGGTGCGGTTGCCCTGACCGGCTCGGCTCTCACGGCCGCTCCGGCCAAAACGCTCTACCGGATCTCCCTCGCTCAGTGGTCGCTCCACAATGCGCTCTTCAAGAAGGAGATCGACAATCTCGACTTCGCCCGCATGGCGCGTCAGGATTTCGGCATCGACGCCGTCGAATACGTCAACCAGTTCTTCAAGGACAAGGCGAAGGATACCGCTTACCTGCGCCAGATGAACAAGCTGGCAAAGGACAACGGCGTCATCAATCATCTGATTATGATCGACGGCGAAGGAGCCCTCGGCGATCCGGATGAGGCCAAGCGCAGCCAGGCCGTCGAAAACCACTACCGCTGGGTCGATGCGGCGAAGTTCCTCGGCTGCAAAATGATCCGCGTCAACGCCCAGAGCCGCGGCAGCTATGACGAACAGATGAAGCTCGCCGCCGACGGGCTGCGCAAACTGACAGAGTACGGCGCCAAACAGAAGATCGCCATCGTCGTCGAAAACCACGGCGGACTCTCATCCAACGGACAGTGGCTGACCGGAGTCATGAAGCTCGTCAACCATCCGATGTGCGGCACGCTCCCCGATTTCGGCAACTTCCGCGTCAGCCGCGAAGAGGAGTACGACCGCTACAAAGGCGTCACCGAACTGATGAAGTACGCCAAAGCCGTCAGCGCCAAATCGCACGATTTCGACGAACGCGGCGAAGAGACGCATACCGATTACCATCGCATGATGAAGATCGTCCTGGATGCCGGCTATCGCGGCTGGGTCGGTATCGAATACGAGGGAAGCAAGATGAGCGAACGCGACGGCATCAAGGCTACCAAGAAGCTCCTCGAACGCGTTCATACCGAACTGTCGAAGAAATAAACGGTTTTCTTCCATGAGGTCGCACGAAGGGGAGAAGAATCATCCGCAAAGGACACGAAGAAGCACAAAGATGGAATAAAAAGAGCCTTCTTCGTGATTCTTCGTGTCCTTTGTGGATGATTCTTCTCCCCTTCGTGCGACTTCGTGGAGAAAAGACTTACTTGAAGCTCAGCGTGACGACGTTGGCCGGTTTCGTGTCCACGGTCATCAGCAGCTGGGCATTTTTTATTCCCGCCAGGGTCCGCGGAATAGGTCCGAGGTTGGCCTGATCGAGACCGACGAAGTCTGGCGACGGTCCGGCGTAGAGCGTCTCGAGCGCCGCGCCTCCCAGCGTCACCGGCGTGTTCTGAAGCGAACTGCGCCCCCGGAAACCCGAGCCGAAGACGATCAGATAGAGCTGCTCAGATTCCGCGCCGAAGTCGATCTCGATCGGATCGAACGTGCTCGTCGTCTGGTTGAACTGCGAGACCGGCTCGAAGATCTGCAGACCGTCTTTAATCCTCAGCAAGATAGCCGCCGCTACGCCCTGACCGCTCGCGTTCGCGGAGAAGAGAGCCGGCGCCACCGCCTCGATCGGCATCGTCCCCTTGCCGACTTCGGTTCCGGACCGCTGAACCGAGACCGTTGCCGTTCCCTGCACAGTCGTTCCCGGCACCAGATAGTTGATCTGCCCCGACGAGACGAAGAAGAGCGGTGCCAGCGTCCCGTTGATCAGTACCTGCGTCCCGTCGAGCGTCGTCGGCAGCGGAAGTGTGGTTGCTACTACAGTGTTGACGGACATGTTCTGCCCGAAGGCCGCGACAATCGAATCAGGCGCCAATGTCGCCCCGAAACTGGCGGCCGAGACGCTGGCCACATTCGGGATCGGCGTGCCGGGTGTGATTGATTTGCTGGTTGTGTAGATTGAATCGCCGGCGCTTGTTCCGGTGCCGTTTGCCGCATTACCTGATACGTAAAAAGTTATCGCCCCGACTTCACTTGCCGGCGCCTTCCAGGTGAAGCTCCATTGCCCGACGCCCGTCTGGAATGGACTGGTGCCGGTAGTAGTATGATTGATGTATTGGCGCGTCTGCCCATTGACGGGAGCCGTTTGAACCTGAGTCCGGTTGTCGGTCGGAGTCAGGGTTCCCGCCTGTTTACCGGTGCTGTCGATTGCCGTCAGCTGAAATCCGTACCTCAAACGGCTCGCCTGCGTCAGCTTGACCGTGACGGTCACTTCCTGATTGACGGCGTAGTTCTGAGGCAGGCCCAGGATCTCGAGCGTTCCTCCGATCGGACCTCCGCCGTGACAGGCAGTGCAGTTGGTCTCGCCGGGAGCATCGGTCAATGACGGGTCCGGGCCGGCCCTGTAAGCCTGTACGGGCGATACGCTGAACTCAAAAAGACCGAAAACTGCCAGCGACAGGCAGACCATCAATAATTTCAACCTGCTGGACTTCATCTTGGATGTACCTTCCTTTTCCTTTTTTGCCCCGGGCAAACCGGCGCCTTGTCGTTCGATAATTACAGAACGTTGGAAATTTATAACTTGCAGTGGAAATAGCGAAAAAGAATGAGGAGTTTAGAGTCGCGAAGACGTCTCCGGGTCTGAAATTTTGTTTCCGTTCAGGGGGAAACGATGCAGACTTCGGATATGGTCGCGAGACGGCGCAACTTGTCAAAGCGGGGTAATCGATTTAAGGGGAGAATTCGCATTCTAGTTCACGACAGGGGTGCGAATCAACGGGCAGGGCGAGCCCTCACTGGTGGCGAGGATGGATTTGCCGTCGGCGGAGAATGCGACGGCCTCACCCTGGCGGCGTTGTCCGAGGTTGAATCTTCGCGGGCGCTGCTTCCAGATCGCGTCGAAGCCCGCAGCACGCGGGAGTCGGAACTCATAACCCTGCAGGTAATCGCAGAGCACGACTCTCAGGCCGTCGGGAGAGATGTCTCCTCCGGTGATCTTTCCGGCGATGATATCGAAGGGCGGAGAGGCGAGTTTGAGGCTCGCAATCTGTTTCAGCCTGACGGGCGGGCCGGAGCGGAGCGGCGCCGACGCTTTGAAGACGAGCGGCGATCCGCCGCTCGATGGTTTAGTGACAATGTAGAGGTCTCCGCTGAGCGGATGGACCAGGAGCGCTTCGGCATCGTGGGCGCCGGCCGGGTAAACGAACCTGAACGCTTCGGCGGACTCTGTCTGGCGCGGGCTTTTAGTCGAAGAGAGAGCATCTGCATCGACGACGGCTGGTTCGGGGATTCTGTAGATCGTCAGTTCGCGCGTTCTGAGGCCGTTATTGCCGATATCGCCGATGTAGATGTAAGAGGCTCCGCGTTTCGGTCCGGGACCGACGGCCATGTCCTCCCAGTCACGCGCGCGGGCGCCGGTCACACGCCAGACGCCGCGCTTTCTGCCGCCAGCATCGAAGGCATAGATGAACGGACCGTCTCCGCTGTCGTTGTGAGTCCACAAAATTCCGCGATTTCTGCGCGAGGCTGCCAGTCCGCTGCTCTCCCTGACCGCTTCCTCTTCCAGATCGGCGATCTTTTCGGCGGAGGTCTGGATCGTCTCAGGAGGGCGCGAGTAGCCTGAACAGAGGCTGAAAATTGCGACTATTAATAATGATGCAGATTTCATTGCCGACCTTCAAAGCGATATCAGTCAAAAAAATGAAATTCCAATTTACGGCATCGACGCTGAGGCCGCAAGACTGTGTCATGAGGCCCTGGAGTAGTAAAATCCGTATTTCACGGAACCATACGTATCGGATTATCGTTAAAAACTGATCAGATTACAGTTATGCAAGGAACCGCATGGAGCATCGCATGGAGTACCGCCTTCAGGCGGGTTCTTCAGTAATAAGAAAGACTGTTGTTGATTAGTGAAGAACCCGCCTG
>CALBSU010000730.1 GCA_937967285.1 uncultured Acidobacteriota bacterium | reverse complement strand
CAGAATCCGCGCTTCATCGAGAGCCTGCACAAGAAGTCCGTCGTCGATGCGGTGCGCGACATCGCCTATCGCATGACCGGTCGGCTGATCGGCGACTCCGCGACACTTCCGAAAGCGCAGAAGCCGGATCCGGGCGTCCGCCTGATCGAGAGGGCGACCGAGGAGAGCAAGCGCCTTGCCCCCTACGTCTCGATTCTCAAGAACAAGCTGAACGTCGAATCGATCGAAGAATCGAACGTGCTGCGCATCTACTTCGACCATACGGATCCGCAGATCGCATCCGACGTCGTCAATACAGCCGCATCCAACTTCATTCAGCGGAATTTCGAGCGGAAGACGTCGCGTTACACCGACACTTCGAGCTGGCTCGATCGCTCGACCCGCGAGCTCAAGAGCAAGGTCCAGCAGGCCGAGCAGGCGCTGGCCGACTACACGCAGCGCAACGGCATTTTTTCGATCGAGGGCAAAGAGAGCCTGACGACCGAGAAGCTGACCACCCTGCACGGGCAGGCGGTTCGCGCCGAGACCGACCGGATGCTCAAGCAGTCGCTCTACGAGGACGTTCAGAAAGGCCGCGTCGCCCAGCTTCCGGAAGCCTTCGCCGACGCCAAGACGCGCGAATTGATGGCCGAGCTCGGCAAGCTGCGCGTCGAATCCGCAGAACTGAGCATACGGTTCGGCCCGGAAAATCCGCGCGTCGCCGAGGTCCGCTCGAAGATGAAGTCCCTCGAGGACCAGATCAACGAGGCGCGAGGAACCCTTTCGGACAAGCTGAAGGCCGACTACGAGCGCGCCATCCGCGACGAACGGTCGATCAAATCAGCGCTCGACCGCGCCAAGTCCGAGGCGGTCCAGCAGAATCAGGCCGCGATTCAGTTCTCGATCCTCAAGCAGGACGTCGATACCGCCAAGAGCCTCTACACCGACTTCCTGCAGAAGACGAAACAGGCCGATCTCGAACTGGCCGAGCAGCCCAACAATCTGAGAGTCATCGAGCCGGCCGAAACGCCGACATCTCCGGTCGGGCCGATGCGCTTCCGGACGATCCTGATCGGACTGATGGTCAGTCTGATCGCCGGAATGGGTCTGGCCTTCTTCCTCGAATATCTGGACAACACCGTCAAGAGCGTCGAGGACATCGGGCGGATCGCGCAGCTTCCGACGCTCGCCGTCATCCCGTCGATCAGCACGATCTCGCAGCGCGCCGCGCTGCAGGGCAAGCGCAAAACCGAGCATGTCGCGCGGATCACCACGGGAATCGATCAGGCCGGCCAGGCTGAGACCAACAAGCTGACCAAGATGGTCACGCTCGATCAGCTCTCATCGGTCGTCGAGGCGTATCGCATGCTGCGAACCTCCGTCCTTCTGTCGGCCGCGGGCAATCCGCCCAAGACCATCCTCTTCACCAGCGGACAGCCCGGTGAAGGGAAGACGACGACGGCCATCAACACCGCCATCTCGCTCTCTCAGCTCGGCTGCTCCGTGCTGCTCATCGATGCCGACCTGCGGCGGCCGACCGTCCATCGCGTCTTCAAGATGAACCAGACACAGGGGCTCTCGACCTGGCTCTCGCGTCAGGTGGAGATCGACTCGCTGATCCACAAGCTCTGGGTTCCGAACCTGTCGATCCTCCCCTGCGGTCCGATTCCTCCCAACCCCGCTGAGCTGATCAGCTCCGAAAGGATGAAAGAGGCGCTCCGCGTCCTCTCTGAAAAATACGATCACATCCTGATCGACTCGCCGCCGCTGACCAACGTCACCGATCCCGTAATCCTTTCGACGATGGTCGACGGCGTCATCCTCGTGGTCCAGGCCGGACGCAGCACGCGCGACATCGTCCGCCGCGCACGCCACGAACTATCGAGCGTCGGAGCCAAAATCTTCGGCGTCGTTCTCAATAACCTCGATATCAAACGCGAGGGTTACGGCAGCTACCTCTCAACCTACCAGTACGGGTACGGTGAGGATGTGGCGCAAAGAAAGTAGAAAGTAGAAAGTAGAAAGTAGAAAGTAGAAAGTAGAAATTGCGAATTTGAGACCATGATTTTTTTGCGAAATTATTGAACAAGGGTTTTCCCTTTCTACTTTCTACTTTTTACTTTCTACTGTTTCCCGCCCCGGCAATGGTGAAAATAAATGGCAGAAGAACCTAACAGACCCGCTGAGCGGCCGCTCCTTCCTCCCGATGAGTCGCTCTACATCAGGCCCAGCGCGGCGCAGCAGATCACCTCGCTCGATCAGCTCTATTCCTATAACAACAACTACTATTCGCCCGGCGGCGGCGAGGGGTTCAACTACAGGGATATCTGGCGGAAGATCCGCAAGCGGAAGTGGCTGATTCTGGCGGTCGTCTTCATTGCGACGACGATCGTGTCGATCGAGTCGTTCAGGACGAAATCGCTCTATCAGGCCTCGGCCAAGGTGGCGTTCAATCAGGAGAACACGGTCATCAAGGCCGGGGATCTGGTGCTTCAGGCGGACGACAGCGGACGGATCAGGACGGAGCTGCTGCTGCTCAAGACCTATCCGCTGCTCGAAGACGTGGTGGTCAGGCTGCAACTGGACAAGAATCCGCGGTTTCTGGATGTCGGCGCGCGTAAATCGGTGCCGGAGGCGATCGGGACCATCTTCAATCGATTCGGAAGCAAACCGGCCGCGCCTGCCGAGGTTCCGGTCATGGAACCGCTGGTGATCGAGCCGAACATGCAGGGCTCGCGATCGGAGGAAGAAGTGGCGAGGCTTTCGCCCTTCGTCAATGTCCTCCAGAACAACCTGCAGGTCGAGCAGATCACCGACACCAATGCGGTCGAGATCCGCTTCATTCACACCAACCCGGCGATCGCCGCGAATGTCGCGAA
Organism: uncultured Acidobacteriota bacterium; assembly: GCA_937967285.1. Classification (GTDB taxonomy): domain Bacteria; phylum Acidobacteriota; class Blastocatellia; order RBC074; family RBC074; genus JADJXM01. Next base: position 2,559 of record CALBSU010000730.1, on the reverse strand, counting down.
CGGCGTCGCCCGAGTCTTCGTCGAGAACAGCTTCAACAACAAAACAGAGAAGTTCACCAACTCCGCCAACTGGCTGGATCGGACGACGCGCGGTCTGCTCTCGCAGGTTCAGCAGGCCGAACAGGCGCTGGCCAATTACAGCTCGAGCCACGATATCTTCTCGACCGACGAGAACAACAACCTGACGGCCGAGAAGCTGGCCAGCATCTACAGTCAGGCGCTCAAGGCAGAGACCGATCGCATCCTCAAACAGTCCATTTACGAGGAGGTCTCGAAAGGCCGCGTCGCGCAGCTCCCCGAAGCTTTCTCCGACGGACGCACCGCGCAGTATCAGACCGATCTGAGCAAACTGCAGCTCAAAGCTGCCGAGCTCAATGCCCGCTTCGGACCCGAGAATCCGAAGGTGGTCGAGGTCCAGCAGCAGATCAAGGAGCTGCAGACCCTGATCACCGGCAACGTCAAGAACCTGGAAGAGAAGCTGCGGGCCGATTACGAACGCGCCGCCCGCGACGAGAACCTGATCAAGCAGTCGCTCGAACGCGCCAAGTCCGAGGCCGCACAGCAGAACCAGGCATCGATTCAGTTCAACATCCTCAAGCAGAACGTCGAGACGACCAAATCGCTCTACAACGACTTCCTGCAGAAGACCAATCAGGCCAACATCCAGCGGGCAGAGCAGTACAACGACCTGCGAGTCATCGATCCGGCACGCGTTCCCGGCGGACCCACCGGCCCGAACCGCCTCCGTTCGATCATGCTCGGCATGCTGCTCAGCCTGGTCGCCGGCGTCGGACTGGCCCTGCTGATCGAGTTCCTGGACAACACGGTCAAGAGCGTCGAGGACGTCTCTCGCGCCACCCAACTGCCGACACTCGCCCTGATCCCGACCATGAACGCCAACTCGATCCGCGTCCTGAGCGCGCGCAAGAAGGCGGAACTCAAGGAGATCGAGAACAAGCGGATCACCGATAAACTGACCGAGATCTCGGGCATCGCTCCGCGGACGCTTCATCCCAAGGACAATCGACTGGCCACGCTCGACGGACTCTCGTCGGTCGTCGAAGCCTATCGCATGCTCCGGACGTCGGTCCTGCTTTCGACCGCCGGCATGCCGCCGAGGACCATCCTCGTCACCAGCAGCCAGCCGGCCGAGGGCAAGACGACGACTGCCGTCAATACTGCCATCTCTCTGGCGCAGCTCGGGGCGCGCGTCCTCCTGATCGATGCCGACCTGCGACGCCCGGCGGTCCACAAGACCTTCAAACTTCAGCACTCCCGCGGCCTCTCGACCTATCTCTCGGGCGCCGGCGAGATCGACGATCTGATCGTCAAGCTGACCATTCCCAACCTCTCGGTGCTCACCTCCGGACCCATTCCGCCCAACCCGGCTGAGCTGATCAGCTCCGAACGCATGCGCGACATGCTCAGGAAACTCGCCGAATCGTACGACCATATCATCATCGATTCGCCGCCGCTGATTCACGTCACCGACCCGGTCATCCTTTCGACCATGGTCGACGGCTCGATCCTCGTAGTTCAGGCCGGACGCTCCACCCGCGACATGCTTCGCCGCGCCAAACAGGAACTCGTCGGCGTAGGCTCCAAGATCTTCGGCGTCGTCCTCAATAACGTCGATATCAAGAAGGAAGGCTACGACGAGTACTACTACACCCGCTACTACTCGAACTATAACGAGAATCAGAAGGGCGCAAAGGCGGGGTGAGAAGAAGTTTCCAGTTGCCAGTTTCCAGTTTCCAGTAAGAAGAAGTTTCCAGTTGCCAGTTGGGAGAAGTTTCCAGTTGCCAGTTTCCAGTTTCCAGTGTTAAGTTACGTTGCGAGTCATCTCAATTGATGCGTTTCCGGCATCTTGAAACCGGTTATGTGGAATATGGAAAACAACCCTGATATCGATGAAAAACTGGAAACTGGAAACTGGAAACTGGAAACTTCTTCCAACTGGAAACTGGAAACTTTTTCTTACTTCTTCTCACCGCAAGACCCCAGGCATTAACGAATCATCTCACATGCATTGGGGATCATATGGAGAAACGACGGTATCAGGATCTCATTGCCTGGCAGAAGGCGATGATGCTGACGAGAAATATTTATGAGCTGACAATAGATTTTCCTGCTCAGGAAAAGTATGGGATATCGAACCAGCTTCGCAGAGCCGCCATATCTGTTCCAAGCAACATTGCCGAAGGCCAGGGGCGGTTAACACGAGGCGAGTTTAAGCAGTTTCTGGGACACGCCAGAGGATCTCTTTTTGAAGTGGAAACTCAGGTATTGCTGGCCAGAGATTTCGGTTATATATCGAGTCAACAAGCTGATAAAACAATATCATTAACGGCCGAAGTCTCCCGATTATTGAATGGTCTGATAGCTGCTTTGTAAGCAGACCTGGACCCCGGTTTTAAGCGGAATATGGCAAACAACCCGGATATAGATAAAAAACTGGAAACTGGAAACTGGAAACTGGAAACTACTTCTCAACTGGAAACTTCCTCCCCCGTCGTCTCGATCCGCGCCGGCCGCCGGTGGGCCCCTCTTGATTTCAAA
>CALBSU010000729.1:5000-6139 GCA_937967285.1 uncultured Acidobacteriota bacterium | reverse complement strand
GCGCAAAGATGGCCAAGGTTTATTCAGGCAATGAAGGTTCGGATCTACCCGATACATGAGAGGCAAGATGGAGGAATCATGAGCCATCCCACACTTGATTCCATCTTGGCCATCTTGGCGCCTTGGCGTCTGATTTATTTTCGTCACTGGGCATAGCAGTTACACCTGGCATCTGGAAACTTTACCATCGGGCAGCGCGGGCACTGATGCGATTGACCAATCGGCAACAGGGCGAATAGAATCGAAATTCAATCAGGCAGATCCGGCCGCACCTTCCGCCGGCTGCACATCCTAAAGATAAGAGGACAGATGATGAAGAAAACTGGGAGCCGTCGTGAGCGAACGAACGGGTTCACTCGCCGGAAATTCATGGCCGGGATCGCCGAAACGGGCGCTCTGATCGGCCTGAGCCGTTTTCTGCCCATGGGATCGAGCCCCGTGCTGGCGCAGACATTGATCGAGGGCAAGGAGAAACTGATCGTGCGCTCGATCCGTCCCGAAGACCTCGAGACGCCGGTCGGCCTGCTCAACTCGTATCTGACGCCGAAGGACCTCTTCTACGTTCGCACTCATTCATATCCGGCGCGCGTCGAGGCGAAGGATGCCGCTTCGTGGCCGCTCAAAATCGACGGCATGGTCGACCGTCCGATGACGATCACCCTCGACGAACTGAAGAAGCTGCCGCGCGCGTCGGTCACGGTGACGCTCGAATGCGCCGGCAACGGCAGAGCCTTCTACGATCCGCCGGTTCCCGGCATCCAGTGGGAGAAGGGCGCCGTCGGCACCTGCCGCTGGACCGGTGCGCGACTTTCGGACGTCCTCAAAAAAGCCGGACTGAAGGCAGGAGTCACGTATATCGCAGCCAACGGCGCGGACAAGCCCGTCGGCAAAATGCCGGACTTCATCCGCAACGTGCCGGTCGCCAAGGCGATGCATCCGGACACGATCCTGGCTTATGAAATGAACGGCGAACCGATCCCGCAGCTTCACGGTTTCCCGCTCCGGCTGATCGTCCCCGGCTGGGAGGGCGCGTACGCCGTCAAGTGGGTCAATCACCTAGAGGCGCTCGACAAGGAGCACGAGGGATTCTTCGTCAAGACCGCGTACCGGTATCCGAACAAACGGGTCGCGCCCGGCGC
>CALBSU010000728.1 GCA_937967285.1 uncultured Acidobacteriota bacterium | reverse complement strand
ACAAGGTCGAGGGGCGGTCGCAGATCATCGAACTGCGCGCGCGGGCCGGCAGGACCTCGGACGCGGTCGGTGAGTATCGCCGGCTTCTGCGCGACAATCCGGACTATCTGCGCGGCTATTCGAGGCTGGCAGAACTGCTGATCGAGAGCGGCGACGTGCGGGGCGCTACGATTGAAGTGGAACGGGCGCTCCGGCTGAGCCCGCAGGATACCGATGCGCTTTTGATCCGAGGCAGACTGCACACGCTGGCCGGCCGCCACGCCGAGGCGCTGCGCGACCTCGATCAGGTTCTCCGGCTCGAACCGTCGATGCCCTCGGCGCTCTACTTCGCCGCCGAGGCCGGACTCCGCAACAACGATCCGGCACGCGCCCGGATGCTGGTCAACCGGCTCCTCAGTTTCTCGCCGCGCAATCCGATGGGACTGCTGATGTCTGCGAAGATCCTGCTCGCCGAAAACCGCCGGCTCGAGGCAGAGACCGTGGCGACGCAGGCGCTCGAGTCGATCCGAACGCTGAAAAGGAATCCCTCCGACGCGCGGCTCATCCCGTCGGATTCCCTCGCCGGATGGGAGAGCAAAGCGCTGGTCACTCGCGCCATCGCAAGGATGATGAACGGCCCTTCACCTGACGCCCGGGCCGACCTGATCGCCGCCTCCGGGATCGATCCGCGTAACGCGGAACCGCTGGTCAACCTGGCCACTCTCGCGCTCGCTGAGAAACGCTATGACGACGCGATGAAATTCGCCGCCCGCGCCATCGAGATCGATCCCGCCGGCCCGGCCGCGCTGAGCGTCCTGGTCGATGCCCGCCTCGCCCTGCGGGATTACGACGGCGCGCTGCGTCAGATCGACGAACTGCAGGCAGCGGGTCCTCTGGCGGATGAACAGAGAGCCCGCATCCTGATGGCGCGTGGCGAGAGCGCCGGCGCGGAGAAGATCCTCCGCGACATACTCGAATCTCACCCGGACCACCTCAACGCATATTTCCTGCTCAGCGAACTCTATCAGTCATCATCTGGACGAACCGACCGCGCGATCGCCGAACTGCGCCGGCTGATCGAGCGCCGGCCCGAAAGCGGGCTCGGTCAGGCTCACCTGATGATCGGACTGCTCGAGGACGGGCGCGGCGAGCATCAACGGGCCGTCGAGTCCTATGAAAGAGTCCTGGCTTACGACAAACGCTCCGCGACGGCCGCCATCGCGCTCAACAACCTCGCCTGGCTCTTCGCCGAAAAAGGCCTCGGCAACCTGGATCAGGCCGTCGACTATGCGCGCCGCGCCATCGCGATCCTCCCCGAACCGGCATTCTTCGACACTCTCGGTTACGCATACCTGAAGAAAGGACAGCACCGGATCGCCGCCGAGCAGTTCTCGCGCGCCCTCGCCGGCAATCCGTCGAATCCCGTCTACTCCAGGCATCTGCGGGAGGCGGAAAAACTGTCCGGCAGGAAGTGAACCGAGCCCGTCCGACCGATCGGTTTGCCTTGATGCGGCTTTGAGATCAAAATAGCGGTTCGGAGGAGGATTAATTCAACAGGATTAACAGGATTTGTCAGGATTTACAGGATTGATTCAGGGATATGAGATGGCCTTTTTGGCCTCGAAATTCCCTGTGGCGGACACTACATTTTCCATTATTATCCTGTAAATCCTGACAAATCCTGTTAATCCTGTTGAATTAATCCTCCTCCAAAAGCTGAGCTATTACTATTTTGATGGCAAACAATTCGGGAGGCGTATGACAGGATCATCGAAAGATCGCAAAGGGAAATCCACAATCGGCAGAGCCGGAATCAGACGAAGGTCCTTTCTGAAGATCCTGCCTGCGGCCGGAGTCGGACTGGCGTCGCCGGATGCGGGAATGCTCATCGGGCAGCAGCGCCAGGAGGCCGAGCAGAAAGTCACGCTCGAGATGCTCCAGAGCGCGCAGGGCCTGACCGGGATCGACCTCGATGATGAACAGCTCGAGATGGCGCTTCCCGGCGTCAACCGCAACCTGCTCGGATTCGAGGCGCTCCGCAAAATCGATGTCCCGCTCGACACCGAGCCCGCGTTCGCCTTCCATCCCGCCCTGCCCGGAAAGAAGTTCAATCGCACGCGCGCGAAGAACCGCCCCGGCCCGGTCAAAGTCCCTGAGTTCAATAACGTCGAGGACCTCGCCTTCTGCACGCTGGCGCAACTGGCCGAACTTGTCCGGACGCGGAAGGTCTCGTCGATGGATCTGACGCGGATGTACCTGTCGCGGCTCAAGAAGTACGGCGACAAGCTGCTCTGCGTGGTGACGCTGACGGAGGAGCTGGCGCTCAGGCAGGCCGAGGAGGCCGACCGCGAGATCAAGCGCGGACGCTATCGCGGGCCGCTCCACGGAATCCCGTGCGGCATCAAGGACCTCTTCGCGACGAAGGGGATTCGCACGACCTGGGGCGCCGAGCCGTATCGAGACCAGATGATCGATTACGATTCGACCGTCGTCGAGCGGCTGCGCGCGGCCGGCGCGGTTCTCCTCGCCAAGCTCTCGATGGGAGCGCTGGCCATGGGCGGTCGCTGGTATGCCGGAATGACGCGGAATCCGTGGCAGCCCGACGAGACCAACATCGGATCGAGCGGATCGTCGGCCGGCTCGGCCTCTGCGACATCAGCCGGCCTGGTCGGATTCTCGATCGGAACCGAGACGCTCGGCTCGATCGTCTCGCCTTCTTCGCGCTGCGGAGTGACCGGGTTGCGACCGACCTACGGCCGCATCAGCCGCTACGGCGC
>CALBSU010000727.1 GCA_937967285.1 uncultured Acidobacteriota bacterium | reverse complement strand
GGAAGGACGGGCAGGCTTCCGGAGCCGTCTATCACGGCGACGACCAGTTTAATCATTTCCTGAGCGAGGTCTATGCGCTCAACGTGGCGAGCAATCCGTTGCACCCCGACATCTGGCCGAGCGCGATGAAGTTCGAATCCGAGATCGTTGCGATGACCGCCGGAATGCTCGGCGCTGACCGGACGGACGACCGGATCGTCGGAACGCTCTCGTCGGGCGGGACCGACAGCATTCTGCTGGCGATGAAAACTTACCGCGATCTGGCGCGGGCTGAACGGGGCATCCCGGAACCGGAGATCGTCGCTCCCGTGACGGCGCACGCCGCCTTCGACAAGGCCGCGCATTACTTCGATATGAAACTGGTCAAGGTGCCGGTCGGTGAGGACTTCCGCGCGGATGTCCAGGCCATCGAACGCGCGATCACGCCGAATACCGCGGTCATCGTCGGTTCGGCTCCGCCGTTCCCGCACGGTCTGATCGACCCGATCGAGGAGATGTCGGAGCTGGCCCGGAGCCGCGGCATAGCATTTCACACCGACGCCTGCCTCGGCGGATTCATCCTGCCGTGGGCCGAAAAGCTGGGCTATGACGTGCCGCCATTCGATTTCAGGCTGCCCGGCGTGACCTCGATCTCGGCCGATACGCACAAGTACGGCTATGCGCCGAAGGGCAGTTCTGTCGTCCTCTACCGCGGAGAAGCATTAAGGCGTCATCAGTATTTTTCGATCATGGACTGGCCGGGCGGGTTCTACTTCACGCCGACCTTCGCCGGGAGCCGGTCGGGCGCGCTGATCGCGTCGTGCTGGGCGGCGATGGTCTCGATGGGCGAGCGCGGTTATCTGGAGTCCGCAAGGCGGATTCTGGAGACTGCCGGATGGATCAAGCAGCAGATCGGAGAGATCCCGGAACTGGAAGTGATCGGCGATCCGCTCTTCGTCATCGCGCTGAGATCGGAAGCATTCAGCATCTATCAGGTACAGGAGTTCATGGCTCGGCGCGGATGGTCGCTCAACGGGCTGATTCTGCCGCCGAGCGTGCATCTCTGCGTCACGCTGCGCCACGCGCAGGACGGCGTAAAGGAGCGTTTCATCGACGACCTGAAAGCCGCCGTCGAGTTCGTCAGGGCCAATCCGGGCGCGCCGGCCGGACTCGGACCGCTCTACGGGCTGGGCTCCTCTGTCGAAATGCGCGGCCTCGCAAGGGAGATGCTCAACGGGTTGCTGGATGTGATGATCGAGTAGAAAGTAAAAAGTAGAAAGTAGAAAGAGTAGATGAGAGCGCGTTTGAATTATCACTCGCCCTTCAATCTACTCTTTCTACTTTCTACTTTTTACTTTCTACTTTCTACTGACGGGTAATTCCCGAATCCGTTTGCCCGTAGCAGCGTGGACGGCGTTGCAGATGGCGGGCGGGATCGGGGGGACGCCGGGTTCGCCGACGCCTGCCGGAGGCTCGTTGCTGGCCACGATGTGGACGTGGGTTTCGCGCGGAGCCTCGTTGAAGCGTGCGACGGGATAGTCGTGGAAGTTCGACTGCTGGATTGCGCCGTTTGCGGCGGTGATCTCTCCCATCATCGCGATCGACGTGCCGAAGACGGCTGCGCCCTCGAACTGCGATTTGACCCGGTCCGGATTGATGATCGTTCCGGCATCGACGGCGACATCGACGCGCGGAATGCGGATCCGGCCGCTGCTGTCGGCTTCGACCTCGACGACGGTTGCGACGTAGGTCAGGAAGCTGCGATGGACGGCGATTCCGAGGGCGCGACCGTTGCCCGGTTTCTTCTTCGCCCAGCCGGACTTCTCTGCGGCCAGTTCGACGACGCGACGCATCCGCGCGATATCGACCGGATACATCTCGATCGGCTTGCCGTAGTTCGAGTATTTCGAGTTCTGGGCGGCGAGGTCGATCTTGCGGCCCGGACCGAGCATCTCGAGCAGGTATTCGACCGAATCGCGGCCGGACATCTTCGCCAGTTCGTCAATGAACGAATGGAGAGCGAAGGCGTGGTAGATGTTCGAGACCGAACGCAGCCATCCGATTCTGGTGTGATGTTTCGCCTGGCCGTTTTCGACCTGGATATTCGGCACGTCGAACGGCATGTCGGTCCAGCCCATATCGAGTTCGAAGCCGGCGCCGTAATCGGCGCGCGGATTGAACATCGATCCGATCGAAGGGAAGGCGCTCCGCTGAAGCCAGGCGGTCGGGCGTCCCTTGTCGTCGATCCTCGCCTTGAGGTACATCGCGGCGCAGGAATGGTAGTAATCGAAGCGGATGTCGTCTTCCCGCGTCCAGGTAACCTTGACGGGTTTGCCGACTGCCTTCGAGAGCAGCGCGGCCTCGGCGCAGTAGTCGGGTTTCGACTTGCGTCCGAATCCGCCGCCGAGCAGCGTGACGTGGCATTCGACGTTCTTCTTGTCGATGCCGAGCGCGCCGGCGACAGTGTCCTGAACCGCCTGCGGATTCTGCGTCGCGGCGTGGATCACCACCCGGCCGTCCCTGAACTCGGCGACCGCCGCCGGCGGTTCCATCGGGGCGTGAGCCAGCATCGGCACGTAATACGATGCCTCGTGGGTCTTGCCGCCCTTTGCGAACTCGGCATCGACATCGCCGAGCTTCCGGGCGACCTTGCCGGGCTTGCCGACGGTTTCGAGCAGCGATTTCTTGTAGCTTGCGGAATCGTATGCGGCGTTCTCGCCGGCGTCCCAGTTGACCTTGAGCGCCTGGCGGCCCTTGACCGCGGCCCAGGTGTTGTC
>CALBSU010000726.1 GCA_937967285.1 uncultured Acidobacteriota bacterium | reverse complement strand
AAGAACGAACTGAGGATCGTCTGCCAGCCCAGGTGACGGCCGACGATCATCTTGAACTCCCAGCCGCTGAGTTCGACTCGGTGCTCACCCTGAACGATGACCTGCGCGGCGCGACCGCCTGCGTCGCGTCGCGCCACGCTGAGCGATACGATCCGCGATCCGACGCGCGACCTCTCGTCCATCTGCAGCGCGCGCCTCAGTTTTTCGACGCCGATCGTCCGTGTCCAGTTGCGATGCGGCATTGCCGCGCAGAAATCGTCGCTGACGCCACGCAGATAAGCAGGCCCGGGGCGCACGCCCCAGAGCGATTCGATGTCGGCCGTGCGGCCGCCGCAGGCGGCGTGAAAATATGCGTCGATCGGCCGCCCCTGCCGATCGGCCAGGATCATTCCCGCGGTCGAGGCGACCGCCTTCCGGGCAAGACCGTTACGGCCGCCCGCGACGAACCGCTGGCAGTGCGTCGTGCTGCAGTAATCGTAACCGTCCGGGGCATGACGCCCGGCATTCTTCAATGCGAAAGTGCGGCTGACGACGGCCTGGGCCTTGAGCGCCTCGAGGCTCTTCTCAGCGCCAGCCTCGCCGGAGAGCACGCCGATCAGATAATCCTCGAGCGGAAGTTCGCGTGTCACGCCCTCGCTGACCGAACGGACCCTGACCGTAAAACGCGGGACGAAGGACGCATCGAGCGTTCGAACTGAATCATCCCGGCAGTCGCCGGCCAGGCACTCGAAAAATCTTCCCGCCACGGACGCGGCTCCGGCGCCATTGCCGCGACGCGTGAAGACCAGTACCCCGAGTCCGGCCGCCTCGCCGTTCATCTCGAATCCGATGAACCAGCCGTGCGAGCGGAATCCGTTGCTCGATGTCGAGGTTCCGGTCTTGCCGATGACCTGGAATTTATCCAGACCGGCTTTCGACGCGGTTCCGTATGTGACCGCTCCGCGCATCCCTTTGACCAGCATTTCGCGGTACGCCCGGGGGATGCTGATGAGCTGAACGACCTGCCGCTCATCGTCGAACGCCGGACGAAACCGCCTGCCGCCATTGAGCAGTGCGGCATAGGCCGTGATGAGCTGAACCGGCGTGACGAGGGTGGCGTCGCCTTCGCCGAGTGTGTTCCGGATATTCCAGGCGCCCGTTCTCAACTGCCCGGGGTTCTCGGCCGCCGAGATACCCGTCCGCCTGCCGAATCCGAACTCGCTCAACAGCCCGTTGAAACTGCCCTCGCTCAAACGCTCGCCGAGGCCGGCGAAGAAATCGTTGCACGACCAAGCGAGCCCCTGATCGATCGTAAACGGAGCGGCGCTTCGCGGGTGAGAACAGACGATGGAAAAACCTTCGCGATCGTATCTGGTCCCGCAAAGATGGGACGTTTCAGGGCTCGCCAGACCAGCCCGCCAGGCGGCGAGCAGAGTGAATGGTTTGATCGCGGATCCGGGAGGAAAAGACTGCTCGAAGGCGAGGCGCGGATTGACCAGCGCTCGAATGCGACCTGATGACGGATCGATCACGATTACCGCGCCTTCCCTGTCGCCGAGTCCCCGCTCGGCGGCGCGCTGCAGATCGGTCGCCGGTGCGAGCCGCGTATCGGATGCCGTTTCAGCGGGACTAGCGGAACATCCCGCCAGCACCGGAAAGATCAGTAGTATCGTTATCGCTCGCCAATCCACTTGTAAATGCCAGGTTCCCGCGGACCGTCATTCCTCGATCTCTCTCAGGGCTTTCCTGGCGGTCATCTCCGCCAGGGAGCCGACCGCAATGAACCAGCCCAGGAAGACGACGATCAGGGCGATCATCAGACGGGCGCCGAAGATCCACAGTTCATACCACGCATCCTCGACTCTGATCCGCGTGTTGAAGAGCTGCCACGCCACAGCTCCGAAGACGGCGCCGACGATCAGATAGATGATGATCGAACGCGGCGAGAATGCGGTCGCCAGAACTCTGCCGACGCCCTTGAACGCGCCTCCGATCCCCTCCCGGACGGCCGC
>CALBSU010000725.1 GCA_937967285.1 uncultured Acidobacteriota bacterium | reverse complement strand
GGTTCGCTCAGGTATTGTTTAAGGGCCTGCCAGGTCTCGTCGGCGGCCGCGGCTATCTGCTCGATGTTCTCCTTCAGTTCCCGCCCGTCGAGAATTCTCAGAGAGAGGTCGGTCCGGACGAAGAGATTTCCGCTTTCGCTGATGCCGATCTTGACGCGGTCGAACTCCTCGTTGAGCCTCAAGGCCCGGGCCATCATCTCCTGGCTCAACTTGACCTGCGGTTTTTCCGCCACGATCACGACCAGAACGATCAGGTGCTGTTCGAGGACGGCTACAACATTGAACTCCTTCAGGTTGTTGCCATTGTAGGGAATGACCCACACGTCGTCGGACGATTTCGAGTAGTTGTACCCGGACTCCTCGAGTAACTGTACGACACGGGACCGGTTGGCTTTGACGGCCGGATCCGGCGGAGGTGTCTGGGCCTGTACTGCAGCTATATTAATGATGCAGGCGAGCAGGGCCCCGCCGAAAATGGCAAAAAAACGCTTCATGCGATTCTCCTTGGTGTCGATCATCGATTTTTGAACCGTTTGAGGCCGGCGAAGCCGGCGATTCCCAGGAATCCGAACAGCAACTGCACCCACCAGACTCGCGGCAGATCGAGCAGCGAGACTTCGGCGCCGGTCCGGTTGACGGGGCGGCGCGGACGTCGCGGGGCATCGTCCGTGACCGTGAAAAGCTCGCCGTTGCGCAGATACATCCGCTGCATCTCTTCGAGATTGAACGGGCGCGCTCCGCGGCGGTTGAAGACAGAGATCTGATTGCCCGATTCGTCGACCGCGCGATCGCGATCTATCCCCTTCGAAAGAGCCAGCGCCTCACCCTTCATCGGGAAGGTCGCGATCAGTTTCGGGACCGGCCGCGGCGAGAATCCGTAGACGAACGGGTTCTCGTCCGGCGAGATAAGCTGAACCACCTGCAGACCGTTACGCCCGTCAGCGACGTAGGCGAAGAGCGAGTTGGCCGTCATCCCCAGCTTGACGTCGTGCGCGTCATTGATCCGTCCGTCGGCATTGAACGACTGGTCGAGCTTCGGCTTTTCCGGCTTCTCGATGTCAATGATCGCAATCCCCTCCTCGCCGTTGGCGACATAGGCGTAGGTCCGAGCGACATACAGGTTGTGAGCGTGCCTGAGCGGCACGACGGCGCCCTCGACCAGCCGCGCCTTTTCCGGCACCGTCACATCGACCACCTTGAGCCCCTCGGCGTCGGTCACGAAGGCATAGCGGAACTGGATCTGCACCCCCTTCGGACTCGTCAACCCGCCGACCATCGCCGCCAGCTTCGGAGCGAGCGGATTGCCGAGATCGACGATTGCCAGTCCTCTGTCGCATGTAATGTAGGCGTAAACTCCGGCGATCGTGATGCTCGACGCGCCCTTGAGCGCGCCGTCCGGATTGAACGCCAGCGCGCGCTTGAGGAAGTTGTTCGACGGATTGCCGTCGAGCAGCGTCGCCACGCCCGTCTTCCTGTCACCGACGACGACCAGCCCTTCCTCCCTGTCGCTGACGTAGAGGAAGGCGTAGATCGGATGAATCCCCTGCTTGTCGTCGCGATTGACCGCCTCTTCATTCTCGGGCCGGTGCTTGCGTGTCGGATCGACCGCCAGCGTCGACGGAGAAGCGACGCCCGTCGCGAACTTCGTTTTGACGTAGAATCGCTGGCCGAGCGGCGAGACCGGGGCGGTCGTGATCCGCTCCGAGAAACCCTTGTTGTCGATGTTGGCGATATCGTAGATGCGCAGGCCGCCCGGGCCGTTTGCGACGTAGGCGTATTCTCCGCGGACCTGGATTCCGAGCGCCTCGCCGCTGGCCGAATGCTCGTAGGCTTCGGTGAGCCGTCCTCCGCGCTTGACGTGTTTCTCGAACTCCTCGGGATAGGCGATTTTATGCAGCCCCGAGCCGATGACCGCCTGCGGTTCGTCTCGTTCGGTGACGACTATGGCATGGATGCCGTGCCGGCCGCCGGCCACCCAGGCGAAGCGCCCGATGAAGTTGACGAAGTTCGTCCCCTGCATCAGCAGTTGAGCCATGATCGCGTTGTTGTCGTTAGACTTCGAGACGTGGCAATCGGTGCAGCTCTTGGTCGTGGTCGTGCTGACCGTATGCGGGACGAAAGTGCTGAAGGCCTGTCCGCTGTATCCTTCTGACGAAACCGTCTGCTGCTGCGAGTAGAGCCATTCGCGGTTCTGGTTCTGCGAACCGACCAGGATGGCGCAGGTCGAACGGGTCGGCGCGATCCGGCGCCCGGTGACCGTTCCGTCCTTGCCGAGCATGAAAATGTCGTCGCGGAGCGTCTGGAAGTTGTACTGCGTGTAGTTGCGCAGGTTGTCCTGCCCCTCGTTGTGGAGCATCGGTTTCTGCTTGTTGGCGGTCATCGGCAGGTGACAGCCGAAGCAGCTTGTCGTCCACGAGGTGTGGCAGGTGTAGCAGGTCATGTTGCTGTTGGCGTGCGCCAGCTTCGACGACTCGGAAGTGGGTTCGCCCCAGGTGCCGTCGCGCATGACGGTCTTGGCCCAGGCGGAAGCTTCGTTGTAATCGCGACGCCCCTGAGTCACGGTGTCCATCGTCTGGACGACGCGCCACCATCGCCCCGGCTCGACCAGCGAGTTCTGAACGATATCGCCCGGCCGCAGCGTCACTTCGCGCCCGTCCGGCGTGTTCCTTTTTGTCTCGCGAGTGATCCGCTGGAACATCGGGATCTGGCGGCCGCGCTCGTTGCGCGCCTTGATCTTCGTCAGATCCTTCGTGACCTCGATCACCTTGCCCTTGAAGCGCGCGGTCCCCGCGGCCGGGCCGCTTGCTGTCAGAGTCGCCGGCTTGTCGATCGTCCCGTGACAGTCGATGCAGTCGATCTGAATGGCCGCCCGCGGCTCGTTGTAAAGGTTCCCGTTGCCGTGAACGTCCGATCCGACGTGGCAATCGGCGCAGTGCATCCCGCGCGTCTGGTGGATGTCCTCCAGATGGACCGCCTTCTTGAACTTCTCGGGGTCCTCGGGATCGATCTTCGTTCCGCGCGAAGTCAGCATGTTGCCCTTGCGATCCGTCCGGTAGACATTCCTGAAGACCCAGCCGTGACCATGCAGGTCGCCGAACTGCGTGCGCGTCGCCTTCGGATTGACCTCGTTCCAGATCTCAGCCAGGAACTCGCGGTCCTGCCCCCACTTGCCGCGCAGCGCGGAGCCCTCCGGATTGCGGTACTGGATCTCGTCCTTCTGCTCTTCGCTCAACTTCGGCTGCTTCTCGGGATACATCAGATGCCCGTCGGTCTCGTTGTCCCACCAGGTCATGCCGTAGTAGCTGAGCAGCATGTTTCCGCCCGGATGAATGTGACAGACCATGCACTGGCTCGACGGAATGCCGTTGGTCATCTGGTGGCGGATGGGATGTCCCGATTCGCCCTTCGGAATCGTCGGATCGGCAGTAGCCGTCCGGCCGCGATTGCCGAACTCGGCGAAGCGCCCGGAATGCTTCGGGTCCCGGTCGTTGGCGTAGACCACGTGACAGGCCGTGCAGCCCGACTGACGATAATCTCCCGGATTGTCGTTCGTGCCCGGAAACGAGAGCAGCGGATCGAGCAGCCGCGTCTTCTGCAAGCCCAGAAAGACCGGATCGGTCCGCAACCGCGTCCCCAGACCGCGATCGCTCAGCTTGACCTCCGGCTTGCCCGGCAGCTCGAAGACATTCGGACTGCCGATGTCCGACGGCAGCCCCTTCAGCTCCCCGCCCCGCTCGAAGACGCGCAGGATGTTGCCCGGCTGCGTGATCTCCCAGCGCGGCAGCGGCAGCAGGTACGGCAGAATCCCCTTGTACCGCGTCTCCTCCGCCGTCGGCGCCGGATTGGTCAGCAGCCCCTGGATCTGTCCGTCCCGGCCATAGCTCTCTCCGAAATGCGTATCTTTATAAGGATAGGCGCCGTTGTTGTAGAGCGCCGCGCCCCACAGCATTCCGCCGTGGGTCATCATGTTCTTCTTCGTCCAGATGACCTCTTTCGCGTGGCACTTGCCGCACGCCAGATCGGCCGCGCGAAAATCGCCCGGATTGACGAACCTGACGTACTCGTCGCTCTCCTTGAGCCACATCGTATTGATCCGCTCGGGATTGGCCGAAGACTTCCAGAACTCGGGATGACGCGGCTGGACGTGCGCCTTCTCCTTGTCGACCGTCTCGTTCGGATTCCCGCCGTGGCAGTCGGCGCATCCGATGTCCAGATCCTCGTCTCCATCGGCGTGCATCGATTCGGAGTTCTTGTGACAGACGATGCATCCGACGCTCGTCGCCTTGACCTTCTTCTGCCGCGCGGCGGGCGCCTGCTGCGGCTCCGCGCCGATCGCCGTCGTCCTGTCGAACGGTTCCCAAACGCTCGGTGCGATCAACAGTGCGAGGCCGATGAGAAATGTCAGCTTGAATGTCGTCCGGGTCATGCCGTCCTTCCAGATTTTCTT
>CALBSU010000724.1 GCA_937967285.1 uncultured Acidobacteriota bacterium | reverse complement strand
TCGTGTATGAGCAACATTCGCGAAATAACCTCGATCCGGCACAGGCGACCGAATTGCTGGCGCAAAACGACCTGGTGTCTGTATCGCAAGGGGTGCTTCTCTCAGCCGGCATGGGTGGCGGAATGGCTGCATGCGAGATGGGCTATACGGTCTCGGTAAAAGAGATCAAAACCCGGATCGATTTCAATCCGCTGGCTGCTTTCGCTGCTGCTGTCATAACCGACGCCTCCGGTCGTGCGACGGTGTCGGTCAAACTGCCTGATAATCTGACGCGTTATCGGGTGATGGCGATCGCGGCTGCCGGAGAGAACAGCTTCGGGATCGCCGAATCATCGATCACTGCGCGGCTGCCGTTGATGGTCAGGCCGTCGGCGCCGAGGTTTTTGAATTACGGCGATCGGTTCGAGCTGCCTGTGGTGATTCAGAATCAGACGGGCAGACCGATGACCGTCGATCTGGCTGTGCGTGCATCGAACTTCATATTTTTCGAGAAGCGGAATTCCGATGGCTCGGCGACGGCGGGGAGGCGCGTGACGGTGCCGGCCGATGAACGGGTCGAGGTGCGCTTTCCCGCCGGGACGGTGATGCCCGGAATCGCGCGATTTCAGGCGATAGCGAGCTCGGGTTCTCGCTCCGACGCGGCCGAAATCGAAATACCCGTCCTGACCCCAGCCACGACCGAGACCGTCGCCGTCTACGGCGAGATCGATAACGGGGCGATCAAGCAGCGGGTTCGCGCTCCGAAGGGGGCGATTCGAGATTTCGGTGGGCTCGAGATCACGACTTCGTCTACTCAACTGCAGTCGCTGACGGATGCGGCGCTCTACCTGCAGACATATCCGTTCGAGTGCGCGGAACAGATCTCATCGAGGATCCTCGCGAATCTGGCCGTGCGGGATACGCTCGATGCATTCGCCCTCAAGGGGTTGCCAGATCAGGCAACCGTCGACCGATCGTTGATGAATGACATCCGCAGGCTGGCCGGCATGCAGAACTCCGACGGCGGGTTCGGGTTCTGGCGCAGCGGCGAGACTTCATGGCCGTATCTTTCTATCCATGTAACTCACGCGCTGCAGCGGGCCAGGGAGAAAGGAGTCAGCGTGCCGGCCGAGATGCTGAAAAGCGCGGCCGAATACCTTAAAGAGATCGATGAGCATATCCCATCGGATTACCCGGAGAGTCTGCGCCTCTCGCTGACAGCCTACTCGCTCTATGTACGCATGCAGATGGGAGAAGATGTGACGCTCAAGGTTCTGGATGAGATCCGCAAAGCGGGCGGATTGGAGGCTTATCCGCTGGAGGCGCTGGGCTGGCTGCTGCCGGGGCTTGCGGGCGACGAGCCTGCAAAGGCTGAGGTTGCCGGGATCTATCGGATAATCAATTCGAGAGCTGTCGAGAGGGCGGGGGCGGCGAGTTTCACGACTTCTTACGGTGAGGGGGCCCATCTGATCCTCCACTCCGACCGGCGGACCGATGCTGTCCTGCTCGGCGGGTTGATTGAGGCCGATCCCGGCAACAGCCTGATCCCGAAACTGGCGCGCGGGCTGTTGGCACATCGCAAGCGCGGTCGCTGGATGAATACCCAGGAGAACGCATTCGCGCTTCTGGCCCTCGACAGGTATTTTCAGACTTACGAAAAGGAGGCGCCGGATTTCATCGCACGTGCGTGGTTCGGCGAGGCCTATGCCGGGAATGGCGAGTTCAGGGGGCGAAGCGTGGAATTCCGCCGAATCAGTATTCCGATGAGCGTGCTGGGGGATAATCATACGCCTCGGGATGTGGTGCTGGCGAAGGAGGGCAGGGGACGGTTGTACTATCGCATGGGCCTGCGGTATGCGCCTCAGACTCTACGGCTCGACGCGGCGGATGCCGGTTTCACGGTCACGCGGACATATGAGGCGGTGGATGATCCGGCTGACGTTCAACGCGAGGAGGACGGCACATGGAGGATCCGGGCGGGCGCGCGGGTCCGCGTGCGACTGTCTATGGTTGCTCTGAGCAGCCGCTACCACGTCGCGCTGGTCGATCCGCTGCCGGCAGGCTTCGAGGCGTTAAATCCCGAATTGGCGACGACAGAGGATCTGCCGGAGGGTGATCTCCGCTGGAGGCGGTGGTTCGAGCATCAGAACATGCGTGACGACCGGGTCGAGGCGTTCACAACGGAGCTTCCCGAAGGCATCTACACGTACGTTTATTACGCTCGCACGACGACGCCGGGTATTTTTCAGGTTGCGCCGGCGAAGGCGGAGGAGATGTATGCGCCGGAGACCTTCGGGCGCAGCGGTTCGACCCGTGTGATCATCGAATAGT
>CALBSU010000723.1 GCA_937967285.1 uncultured Acidobacteriota bacterium | reverse complement strand
CGTGCCGTGAACGACACGGCTAAATTCGGCAGCCGCTCCGCGGCTGGGCAGTTACTTCTACTTTCTACTTTCTACTTTTTACTTTCGTGGACCACTTTCCCGTTGAAGATGGTCATTGAGACTTTGACCTTATCGATGGTCGCGGGATCGATCGTGAAGATGTCATCGGAGAGGACGACCATATCGGCCAGTTTGCCGGGTTCGATCGAGCCCTTGATCTTCTCGTCGAACGAGGCGAAGGCGGAACCGAGCGTGAAGGCTTTGACCGCTTCGGCGACGGAGATCTTCTCGGCGGGGATCCAGCCGCCGGGGTTCTTCCCGTCGAGCGTCCGGCGCGTGACGGCGCCGTAGATGCCCATCAGAGGCTCCATCGGAGCGACGAACCAGTCGGAACCGAAGGCGAGAACGGCGCCCGCGTCGAGCAGCGAGCGGAAGGCATATGTGCCTTTGGCCCGTTCGGGGCCGATCCGGTTCTCGGCCCAGCGGCCGTCGTCTATGGCGTGATAAGGCTGCATGGAAGCGATCACCTTCTGCGAGCCGAACCGCCTGATCTCAGCGGGTCTCAGGTGCTGGGCGTGTTCGATGCGGAAGCGCCGGTCGCGTTCGCCGTTGCGACGGACGGCCTCGGCGAACTGATCGAGGATAAGACTGTTGGCCTTGTCGCCGATGGCGTGGACAGCCAACTGAAGGCCCGCGCCGTCGGCTGAGACGATCCTCTCGAGCATGCGGCTTTCCGGGATCATCTCGTCGCTCGGCAGGCCGGCAGTCTTCGGATCATCCAGATACGGCTCGAAGAAGAGCGCCGTGGTCGAACCGAGCGAACCGTCGGCGAATCCCTTGAGTCCGCCCAGCTTGAGCATCGGACCTCCGAAGCCGGCTTTGATCCCGACTGCCGCAAGCCGCTCCCACTGCGACAACGGCTGGTGTCCCGAGATGCGGACGGTCAATTCGCCTGCCCGGAGCAGTTTCTGGTAGACGCGCATCAGTTCCGGCGATGCGGACATGTCCTGCACGCTGGTCACGCCGTTCTCGGCGGCATAGCGCATGGCGGCGCGGATCGCCTCCGCCATCTCGTCCTCGCCCGGGGCGGGGATGACGCGATAGACGAGGTTCATCGCGGCGTCCTTGAGAACTCCCGTGGGTTCGCCGGCCTCGTCGCGCACGATGGCTCCGCCCGGCGGATCCTGAGTGGCGCGAGTGATCCCCGCCAGCTTGAGGGCGAGCGAATTGGCGAGCGCCATGTGCCCGTCGAGTCGATTGATGAAGAGGGGATTGTCCGGCGTCACCGAATCGATGAACTGCCTGGTCGGCAGACGGGCGGGCTTCCAGTTCTCGTGGTCCCAGTTGCCGTTGAGCAGCCACCGGCCCTTCGGCATCTTCGAGGCGAACTCTCCGATCCGGCGCGCAAACTCCTCCTCGCTTCCGGCATCCCTCAACTGCACGCTCGCCAGCCCCATCCCGCCATCCAGAAAATGGACGTGGGCGTCATTGAATCCCGGGACGACACGCCTTCCGCCGAGGTCGATCAGCCGGGTCTTGTCCCCAGCCAGCGCGCGGATCTCATCCGAGCCTCCAACCGCCACGATCATCCCGTCGAGAGCCGCCACGGCCTCGACTTCGGGCCGGCGGTCATCGACCGTCGTGATCCGGCCATTGTAGATAATCAGATCGGGGCTCAAACCGCCACCGGTGCGATTGCATGCAGCCGAAACGATAACCGCCGCCGCGAACATCATCAGACTGATCCTGTTCATGAATTGTCAGCGCCTTTCTTCAGGTTTGAACGGGCCTTGAAATCGACCACCGTCGAGAATGTGGGGTCTTCGATCTGAATGGTCGTGTGATCGAGCCCGAACCTAGATTCGAGCATCTCGCGCATTTCCCTGAGAATCCTGTAGCTTTCGGCCGGATCTCCGATCACGACGTGGGCTGTCAGCGAGTGGCGCCCGGAGGTGATCGTCCAGATGTGCAGGTCATGAACATCGCGCACGCCGCGCACCTCGCGAATCGACGCTTCGACCGCGCCGGCATCGATGTGAGCCGGAGCCCCTTCGAGCAGGATGTTGACGGCATCGACCACCAGCCGCCAGGCATTGATCACGATCAGCAGGCTGATCAGAATGCCGAAGGCCGGATCGGCCCACGTCCAGCCGCGCCACAGAATCAGCAGCCCTGCGCCGATCGCCGCCGCCGATCCCAGCAGATCTCCCATCACATGCAGGAAAGCGCCGCGGATATTGAGGCTCTCACGCTGCCCGCGCGCCAGCAGCCAGGCCGCGATCAGATTGATCGCCAACCCGCCGGTCGAGACGACCACCAGCATCCGGCCGTCCACCTCCTCGGGCGCTCGTAGCCGGGCGACCGCCTCGACCAGAATGAACAGCGAAAGCGCGATCAGCGTCACGCCGTTGAGCAGCGCCGCCAGAATCTCGATCCTGTAGAAACCGTATGTCTTTCTCGTCGTCGCCGGACGCGAGGCGAATCGCATCGCCAGAAACGAAAGCCCCAGCGCCGCCACATCCGTGAACATATGACCGGCATCGGAGAGCAGCGCCAGGCTGTTGGCCAGCAACCCGCCGACAATTTCGGCGATCATATAGACGAAGGTCAGACCGAGCACGATTCCCAGCAAACGCTGCGATACGTGCCGTGAATGGTCATGCCCGTGATGTTCGTGATGATTGTGGAAGACCATCGTCAGGATGGAGGACCGTTTTTCAGGTCCCGAAACGTTTCAGTGCCGGTCGGGTCACAACCTCCGGAAATAACCGCCATCGGCACAGGACCGGCAGAGCGTCCGCCCGTCGCGAATCACTTCTCGCCGGTCGTTGATCCCCTCGCCGCACTCTTCGCAGGCAATTCTCGAAAGAGGATGCCCCGGCCGATCCTGCTCGGGCAGATCGACACCGACCTCGTACCATTCGAACAGATCGCTGTCCGGCAGCGTCAGGTATGCCTCCATCTGCCGGGCTTTCTTCGTCGGCAGATGCCCGAACTTCAGTGAGGCCATATCTCTCGAACTCTCGAGCGCCACGACTCGCACCGCCCGCCCCGTCTCCAGATTCAGAAAAGTCGCCGCCAGCTTGCCGTAATCCCTGAACTTGAGCGTCCGCTTCCCAAGCCGGCAGCCCGTCACAGTATTTATCGCATCGGCGGCGCAGCGGTCGATCTCGACGAAGACGATCAGCCGTTTGCCGACCTTCGGCTCATCGATGCCGGTCTCGCGACACCCCAGCATCGCCATTCGGACGCCGAGCACCTGGCCCGGACACATATGGCCGTGGCTCGACTCGGCTTCCTCAAGATATTCGGCGAGACTCTTCATCGTCACCTCATTCAATAGAGCAGATGCGGAGCCCTCATCCCGGCGAACTTCGCTTCATCGGCTTCCCACGAAGCGGCGATCTCAGCGACCGACGCCCCCCGCTCGATCTGCTCGCGCAGCGTGCTCCCGCCGGCAATGACGTCGAACGCCGGCCTGTCGAAGACATACTCGTAAGGAGCATCCTGCCATCTGAACTCACCCGGGTAAAGGTCGTGAAACGCCTTGATCACCGCGATACCTGTTATCACTGGACGGAACGCCTCCCTGTCCGTCACATGAATCTGCACGCCGTGGCAGAGCCGCCCGGCCTCCTTCTGAAACGTCGGCTGAAAACTGTGCGGCCTGAAATACGCGCCCGGCAGGTCGAGCCCGTTGAGCAGGCCGGCCAGATCATACGAATCGGCGTACGGCGCCCCGATCAGCTCGAACGGGCGCGTGGTCCCCCTGCCCTCGCTCAGCTTCGTCCCCTCGACATAGACCGTCCCGGGATAGACCACCGCAGTCTCCGGAGTCGGCATGTTGGGCGACGGCAGCACCCACGGCGCTCCCGTCTCGTCAAACCACATCCCGCGACCGTACCCCTCCATCGCCACGACCGTCAGATCGCAGCCGATCCCGAATCCGGAATTGAACAGCCGCGCCAGCTCTCCCGCCGTCATCCCATGCCGCATCGGAATCGGATACATCCCGACGAAGGACTCAGTCCCGGGTTCGAGCAGGCTCCCCTCTATCTTATTACATGTGATCGGATTCGGCCGGTCGAGGACCATCACCGATTTCCCGCTCTCCCTCGCCGCCTCCATCGCCAGCGCCATCGTGTAGATGAAGGTATAAACCCGCGTTCCGACATCCTGAACGTCAAAGACCAGCAGATCGACATCCGCCAGCATCTCCGGCGCAGGCTTCCGCACCCGGCCGTACAGCGAATAGGCGGGGATCCCTGTTCGCGGATCGACGAACCCCTCCCATTCGATCATATTGTCCTGAGTCTCTCCCCTGATCCCGTGCTGCGGCCCGAAAACCGCTCTCAGATCGATCTCCGGATGAGCCGCGAACAGATCGGCCGCATGCCGGAACCCGCCATCGACCGATGACGGATTGCAGATCAATCCCACGCGCCGCCCGGCAAAGACTTCCCCGCCCCGCTCCAGCGCCAGTTCAAGTCCCAGTCTAATCCTTTTCATGCGGTTTTCAGATGATCCTCATTGTGCGTTCCACACCAGAAACGCGAACCCGCCGATCACAACTATCAGCGCAATGATCAAGAACCCCACCATCAGGCCGACCGCCAGAAAATTTCGCTCGAAGAACGATCTCGTATCCGCAGACCCTTCCTCCTTCTGGATACTCCGCCACTTCTCGCTCATCTTTTCGATCGATTCCGGATACGATGGAGTCGATTCCACTCCACTGCCCGCATGACCCGTTTTTTTCCGAAATTCTTCCATATCACGGAGTATCGGGCTTTCCCTCTAACCTGTCAACTCCATATTTTTGAACTATTTGCGGATATCAAACACCATTTTCTGAAATCTTCGAAAAAAATGATTCAAATGTTGGAACTTTTCCCGGGCTGTGGCGTGTATGTGTGCAATGACGGTGATCAAGTCAGTGAGTATTGTGAGGGTACTCGCAGACACCAAAAAAGATCACCAGCATCCTTCCATAAGAAGTTCGCATATAGAGCTTAGCGGTGAGTGAGGCACCGCTAAGCTCTTACTATTTTTACCCCCTGAAATCTGCACAATCTTTGTAACGGCTCAGCCCGCAGAGGAGAAAAAGAAAATTGGACGGGACCAGACAGGATTTACAGGGTTGAGCCTGAGGATGTTCAGGCCCGTATTCCCTGGCAAATGGACTTCGACTTATATTCGAGCTCATTTTA
>CALBSU010000722.1 GCA_937967285.1 uncultured Acidobacteriota bacterium | reverse complement strand
CGGAGCGCTGCCAGGCTTTCCTTCCGCTTCGGCCTGATCGAGCGTCATCCCGCAGGTTTCGCAGAACTTCGAATACGGTTTCGCCTCGACTCCGCATTTCGGACAGAAGATCTTGTCGATCTTCAGATACTCTTCGAGCGCAGCAATCACCTCAGCTCGCGGTGAACCAGCCGGAACCGGCGCGGATACCCGCGGCATCAGCGCCCTGTCCCTGTCCAGACCGCAATTCCGGCAGAATAACCAGCCCGACCTCCAGGACGTGCCGCAGTGATGACACGCCCCGATCACCGTCTCAGTCGTCCGCGCATTGAGCCTGTTGCCGCACTGCTGGCAGAAGTTCTCGCCCCGGGCCACGCGCGCTCCGCATCGCGTGCAACAGTGCGACTCGACCACCGTCTCGGCAGTCGAATGCACCAGAGGCTTTCCGCATCTGCGACAGAAATTCAGATATTCGGGATATTCCAGATTGCAGCTAGTGCAGAGCATGACGATTCTCGGATTCTTCAACCCGGGACACAGACCGTATCGATCGTTACGGCCCTTACTTCCTCAATTTTTCACCCGTAAATCATATTCCACCCTCTCATACCACGCAAGGTTCTGGAAAATATGATCTTAACGCCCCTCATCTCTTTTTTTCGAATCAGCTCGTTTTTTTGCTTGCAATCTTCAGGTCTTTTCGGTATATTTTCGGTCGTCGAATGGAAGGCCGAAAACAGACGAGCCTTCATGGCAATCTCCGAAACAGGGAAGATTATGCATCTGACTCCGAGACAATACGAGATCCACGATTTCCTGGTCAGGTATTTCAATAAGAACGGCTACGCGCCGACTATCGCCGAGATCCAGGAGCATCTGAGTCTCAAATCGCCGGCTTCGGTGCACGAACACCTGACGGCTCTCGAGCAGGGCGGCCTCATCCGCCGCCTCAAGAATATCTCGAGAGGGATCGAGATCGTTCAGAACGAGACCTTCGCAGTCGAGAACGAACTGCCGCTCCTCGGCCTTGTCGCCGCCGGCAGCCCGATCCTCGCCGTTCTGAACCGCGAAACCGTCCAGGTGACGCCCGATCTCTACTCGCCGCGCAGGTTCGCCCTCAGAGTCCGCGGAGACTCGATGCGCGACGAACATATCGCTGACGGCGACTGCATCATCGTCGAACCCGCCGAGACCGCGCGCAACGGCCAGACCGTCGTCGCACTCGTCAACGGGACCGAAGCTACCGTCAAAAAGTTCTATCAGGAGAAGAGTCAGGTCCGGCTCCAGCCGGCCAACGATCAGTACAAACCGATCATCGTCAAGGACCCGAACTATGTCGTAATCCAGGGCCACGTGGTCGGACTGATTCGCAAATACTGATTCGAGCTGTGCGCCGCCGGCTCGCGCCGGCCTCAGCGGACAGCCTTTATTTTACACTCCGGTGTTTCATTGATGAAACGATGGCGCGCACAAGGGTGAAGGGCGCAACCGGAAGAAGAGAGAATAAGAGATTTAACAAGCTCGCCTGCACCACTTGAACCAAACTCAGCCAGGGCGTCCCACCCA
This sequence comes from uncultured Acidobacteriota bacterium, assembly GCA_937967285.1. GTDB lineage: Bacteria > Acidobacteriota > Blastocatellia > RBC074 > RBC074 > JADJXM01. Next base: position 2,472 of record CALBSU010000722.1, on the reverse strand, counting down.
TCCGAAGGCTGCCCGCGCCGGGATGGGTGAGACAAGCGCCCTCACTTGAGAGTGAGAGGCCGGCCGGTTCTGATGGGGGGCAATCATTCAGCTTGACGGCGGCGGGAGCTTCCCGAAAACGGATCTCCCGCGGCCGGCGAGCTACCGTCAAAGCGGCGCGCACAACCGTGTCGCGCCAGTGTGTCCGCACAATATCTCGAGGGTACCCATTCCGGAGATCGGCCGAGGCCGAATTCGTCCGGCGGGGAGAGGTGTCTCGAGTGACCGCAACGAAGGTGAAGAAGCGGGGGCCGGTCGGCCGATCGCTGAGCGCCGAAAAAAAGGAATCAGGCAAGAGGAGGAAACATGTCGAGAGATGTATATCGAATGCAGCAGGTATTTTCGACGGTTAGCGATTTCAGGCATCCGCGCGGCCGGAGGTACAGTCTGGAGGCGATCCTGATGCTGACCGGACTGGCCATGATGAACGGCGCGCAGAGCGAAAAGGAGGTGATCGACTGGACGCGAAGCGAGGGCCGGAGGTGGCTCGATCAGATCGGAATCAGGCGCCGCAGGGGACCGAGCCTGGCGACGCTGCACAGGGTCTTCAGAGGCATCGACCGGGGGCAGCTCAACTGCGCGCTGGAGAAGCTGAACGGGGAATCCGCGGCACTGTCGGCCTGTGAGCTGACGCCTGGCCACAATGTTCCGCAGGCGGACAAACAGAATTTCGATCTGATGCTCGAGACGCTGGCTGCTGAAAACGGCCGTGCCGAACAGCATCCCGGCGGGGCCGGCCTCAAGATCTGGGGTGTCGATCTGGATCGCGATACGCGGGAATGGAGGGCGCTGTGAATACAGGAGTACAGAACGCATTCAGGCACAACCGGGACCGCAAGAATGTCATGGCCGGCGGGGCGGTCATCCTGATCTGCATCACGCTGCTCAGTTGCGTCTCGTCATTTATGATCTACAAGGAAGGATTCACGGACCTCCCGGAACTTTTCCAGTACATGCTCGCGCTGTTCGCGGTGATCGTGGTCGAGGGCGCCTTCGTCTGGCTGGTCTACGGCTACACTCGCGCCTTCTCATCCTCGATGGAACGGATGATCGCCTTCGGCGGGATGAGTTTTCTGGTGCTGGTCATGCTGACCAACATCGTGACCCATTTCATGATGGTCAAGAAGATCGGACTGCAGCCGTCTCAACAGGCCTGGCTCAACTGGGGGGCGGTGACGGTCTTCATCGCCGTACTGCTGATCGTGCTGGCGATCACGCTTGCCGACCCTGTCATTCGTTTGATCAGACTGGAACTCAAGTACCTCGGGCGGCAGCAGGAGATCATTCTGGCGGCCAAGACTGAGGGTCTCGACAGTCAGCTGATTCAGGATGCGATGTCTGATCGCGCGAACATGGAGGCCGGCCGGCTGGCGGCGCTGATCCTCGGCGACGGGCATCAGCAAAGCGGTTACGACTATCCTCCGGTTACCTACACTCAGGCTCCTGCAAGGCCTGATCTGGTCGCACAGCCCAGGAAGCGAAGCCCAAAAGTGAAGAGTCGTTGAACGCGGTCGCTCCGGATTCGAATCCGGAAGCGGCCGATGCAGGGGGGTCAACGACGCAGGATGTCCCAGCCCCTGTAACGTCCGCCCGATTTCTGCTCTTCCCGGATCGCGGAAAGAGACCTGCAATGATCTCACCGGTACCGGTCGAACACGAACTTCTCCGGGATGCGACAACGGTCAGGCCGATCGTTTCCGGAACCGGTCGCGTACGTACTGCTCCGGCAGGGAATGGATCAGGGCACAGGTTGCGGCTCAAGAAGGAGAGACCGGGAAGGGACGGATTGCCTGATCGCCCTCCGACGCCGTGGGGCTGTGAATGGCGGGATGCAGGGGACGGCTGGACCCTCTGGAGGTACTGGAACGAGAAGGACGCTTCGTCCGGTACGAGAATCAGAAAGGAACGGTACGTCGGCTCGCTCACCCGCGAGGCATGGGAGGTGCTCAAAGGTTATGACAATCAAACGATCATCTCGATCATCGGCGAGCGGTTTCGCAGATACGGCCGGAGCTAACCCTTTTGCCGTCTTCGAGATCATCGCGGACGCCAGAAGAATCCAGCACGTTTCGTCCGCGCCCGAGATCTTCGACAGCGCCATCCGGATCGAAAAACATGCCGACGGAATGGTCAAGATCATCCTCGGTACATCGGATCTGTCGATCACTGAAATTCCCACATCTGTGATCGAACAAATCGTCGAGCTGCTGCGTAATCATCGTCAATAGTCGACCATTCTGATTGACTTAAATTGCCAAATTGAAATAGAAGGAGTTCTGAAATGGAGATATCTAAACATGAACCCGGTTCCTTCTGCTGGATCGAACTCGGTTCGGCGGATCAGGAAGGCGCCCGCAGGTTCTACAGCAACCTCTTCGGCTGGCAGAGCTCCGATACCCCTGTCGGGCCTGACACCGTTTACACCATATTCAA
>CALBSU010000721.1 GCA_937967285.1 uncultured Acidobacteriota bacterium | reverse complement strand
TTGTGGACGCGGTTGACAAGGTTCATCAGCGAGGAGAGAGCATCGGCCAGGCTCTGCTTTTTGAGATCTCCGACGACGTCTTCACCATCCCCATCGGAATCGCGATAATTCGAGAGCTGGCAGCAGAGCGTCAGCCTGCCGCGGTAGTCGATGTTCAGATCATCGAGGGAGAGCGGAGCGCACCGGGGCAGAAAGTATTCCGTGTAAAATCCGACGGCCATCGATATCTCGTGCCGGAACTCCGTCATGACGCGGGCGACGTCGCGTTCGACGGCCCGCCATTGATCGAGCGGGAGGATGAGATCCTCTGCAGAGTTGTGCTCAGTCGGATTCTGATGACCGAAGATCTGTCTGCGAACCCTCAGATGCGCGCCGAGCAGGGCGAGCTGGTCGATCTCGTGACGATTTGCTTTGTTGATCGTGGTGATGATCGAGGCTTCGATTCCGATCGCCTGGCAGGCCGCGATCGAGGTGACGACTTCGCGATACGAGCCGGCCCCGCGAATCCGGTCGTGCGTGGCCTCAGTCGCTCCGTCAAGACTGAACGAGATTCCGGCCAGTTTGGCCCGGCGCGACGGTTTCGAGACAGCCTGCAGCGTCCGCGAGAAGTTTCTGGCATTGGTCAGGAAATGGTAGGTGTAACCGTGGCCGGCTATCACATCCAGCGCCTCGCCGAACTGAGGGTGGAGTGGAGGTTCTCCGCCGGTGATCGCCACGTGATGATATCCGAGGGGCTTCGCCTCGACCAGAACCTTCTCGAGGACCTCCAACGGGAGAAAGAGATCGCGATTCAGCTCCGGTTCGCCGCGATAGATGCCGCGAAAACAGTGCGTGCAGTCCAGATTGCAGACATTATTCAGTTCTATTCCGAGTCGCGGCATATGATTCACTTTCCGGATACTTCACGAGCAGCGATGATAACCCGTTGCGGGCGACAAATACAGCAAAATCATCAGTTTAGAATTGCGACCTCAATTCCCTGCCGTCATCATAAAGCTCAAGGGCCGGAACGATTCCGGCGGTTTCATCGATTCATAATCATTTGAGAGCTGTATCGTCATCTGTTTAGATTGCGGCATTTATAAAGGATACGCTATGATTTGCACTTGTCCGGCCGATATTTTATTCCGGAATAAGTTCTACAACATTAAAATTCCAGAATCGGGAGCAACCGCATATAAATGAGAGGCATCACAGGCGTTGAAGAGCTGCGCTGGCTAACCGGAACAACGGGGATGAAGCGTTGCGAAGCCTTTAAAGCCGTCGAGGCCGGCTCCCCGGGAGCAAGCGAAACCGAGTGACGGCTAAAGCGATCAACAACGCTGCGTCAGACCATGAACTGGCGAAGGCGGCGGCGCAGGGCGATACCGAAGCGTTCGAGACATTATACGAACGTCATCATCGCCGCGTTTACAGCCTGTGCCTGCGCATGGTCGCCAATGCCACTGAGGCGGAAGACCTGACTCAGGAGGTGTTCGTTCAGCTCTTCAGGAAGATCGGCAGTTTTCGCGGCGAGTCCGCATTCACAACCTGGCTGCATCGGATGACGGTAAATCACGTTCTGATGCATTTCCGCAAGCGCGGCGTTCGTCTCGAAAAGACGACCGAGGAGGGTGAGATCGGCGAACTGCAGGACATCGTGCAATCATCAGGCGAACGTCCGAGGTTCATCGACCGGATCGCGCTGGATAAAGCGATTTCGGAGCTGCCGCCCGGATATCGATCGGTCTTTGTGCTGCACGATGTCGAGGGTTTCGAGCATGAGGAAGTAGCGGACATGCTGGGTGTCAGCGTCGGAACCTCGAAATCGCAGCTGCACAAGGCGCGGATGCGATTGAGGGATTTATTGAATAAAAAGATATGAGAACCGGTCATCAGGCCGCGGGCTGATCCTCACGTAATCAGCAGTCCGCGGACCCTCCTGAAGAGCCGGTCAGGTAAGTGTTAGAGAGAGGATAGCAGTATGGAATGCCGAGCAACAGCCAGATCGCTGTCTGATTATCTGGATGGCTGGATATCAGCGGACGAAGCGCGATCGGTCGAGGCCCATCTGACAGGCTGCCCCGCCTGCCGGTCGCTGAAGATGGAACTGACTGAATTGAAGAACGCGGCCAGGGAACTGCCGCTTCACACCCCGTCGAAAGCGATGTGGGCGCGGATCATCAACGAGATCGAAGCGGACCGGAGCGGACAGTGGCAGCCGGTCGGTGAAGACGCCGGCGAGGGAACCTGGTGGGAGAAGTTCAAATCGCGCCGGTTCAGCTTTTCATTGCCGCAACTGGCGGGCGCCGGCGCGCTGGCCGTAGCGGTGGCGGTCTTCGGTTACAGCAGTCTGGATTCGCCGGGTCAGACCGGGCGGCTCAATCTGGCAGGCGCGAGGACCGCGGTGCTGCCCGATGAAGATCAGTTGATCAGGGAGTTCGATCGCCGGATGGCGGCCATCAATGCCCGAAAAGCTTCATGGGATCCGCAGATGCGCGCCGACTTCGAATCGCAGATGAACCGGATAGACCAGTCGCTGTCCAAATGCCGGCAGATGCTCAACGAAAAGCCCGACGACAAGGTTCATCAGGAGATGGTCCGCTCTCTTCATAAAGAAAAGATTCAGCTGGTGAACGACGTCGAGCGGCTCAAGTGGTAAGGACAGGGCTACCTGAATGACCATTCGTACACCCCAAACGATGGTGAATCTCGATAAAACCCTTCTGCCGGCATTTCTGCTGGCGCTTCTGATCTGCGCCCCGGCCCTGGGACAGGGCCGGGATTTTCGCGTCAAGCCGAAGGAATCTTCACTGGAAGTGATCAATCAGGTCGGCACGATCAGGGTCACGGCCGGCGCTCCCGGGTCGAAGAAGGTACAGATCAACCATAAGAAAGTCTCGGGCGATGCGAAGATCGACTACTCGTCGGAAGACGACAAGAAGATCAAGGTCGAGGTGACAGGCAAGGGCACGGTCGATTTCGAGATCGTCGTCCCGCCTTCGCTGGATGTCGATCTGCTCAGCTACAAGGGCGCCATCTTCGTCTCCGACCTGACGGGCGATATCAAGGCCAGAATCACTACCTCGGGCAACATCACCTTCACCGGTATGCGCAGCAAAAAGGTCGAGGCGCATGGTTCGACGGGCAATGTGAGTTTCACCGGCGAACTGCAGGACGAAGGCAGGTACACGCTCAAATCGTTTTCCGGAAGGATCGACGCGACACTGCCGGCTGATTCCGATTTCAGACTTTCAGCCTCGACCTTCGGCGGCGTGATCGATCTGGGCGGATTCGCGATGAAATTCGAGAGGCAGACCAACCAGCTTGTCGAGGCATCGAGCGGCAAGGGGCGGGCGTCGGTCAAATTATGGTCGCAGGAAGGCAGCATTCACCTTCATCGCAAGCCCTGAATTCTATGTCAACGAGCCCGGCTCCACGCAACAAGGACTGGATCCACAAAGGGCTCGAAGTCTACCCGCCCGACACCCTTCTACATCGTCTCGATCATTATGCCTCCGTTCAGATTGAACCCGGAGGCGCCTTCAACCGGCTGACGGTTCTCTTTCTCTTTATCTTTGCGCTGGTAGTACCGCACTCCGTCGCCGCGGCGCACATCAGTCTCGGCTTCGGTTTTCTGGCATGGGTTTTTCGCGACATCCGGTCCGGGCGGTTCAATTTCGGGCGAACCTCGATCGATATCCCTCTGGTCTGCTTCTGCCTTTTGACCGTCCTCTCATCTCTTCTCTCCGTAGAACCCGGAACGAGCATCCCGAAACTGAAGACTCTGCTTCTGTTCGGTGTGATCTACATTATCTCGACCAATCTCAACCGGGCGGGCGGGCAGGTACTGATCGGACTGCTGGTCGTTTCGAGCCTCGTGGGTGTGGGATTCAGCCTGGCGGAGAAGGCCTGGGGGCGCGGCGTGGTGCTGACCGAGGTCCCCGAAACGAGCCGGATGGCCGCTCAGGGAGTGCGTCCGGGCGATGTGGTCTGGATGATCGGCCGGCGCAGGATCTTCTCGATCGAGGGCGCCA
>CALBSU010000720.1 GCA_937967285.1 uncultured Acidobacteriota bacterium | reverse complement strand
GTATTGATCGTCGGAATTGTGACGCATTCCCGGTAAAAATCGAACTTCTTCATCTTGATCGCCTGAGTCGGGCAGCGGGAAGCGCACATGCCGCAGCGGATGCAGGTCGATTCGTCCTTGAGCATGATCCCTCCGAGGTCCTTCAATTCCTCGTCGCTCGATCCGGCCAGGTCATCGCGTGAGATACCTGCGAATTCCGAAGCGATCTGCATCAGGCGATCGTCGTGTCTGAGCTGGTGCAGGCCGATCAGTTTGATCAGGTTTTCGGGGCAGATATCGACGCATCCGTTGCAGGCGATGCAGATCGAGGTGTCGAAGACCGTGTTGACGTTGCATCGCAGGCATCGTCCGGCCTGGCGTCGAGCCTCGGCTTCGGGGAAGTTCTCTTCGATGATCTCGAGCGAGGACGCCCGAAGTTCGCTCTCGATAACCGGCGGATTCTTACGGCGGACCTGGTCCCACGATGGGTACATCGAATAGTCCGCAGGCAGCCAGCGCTTGCGGACCACCACATCCGTCCGGGTCTTGCGCAGGTAATCGTGCATCGAGCGGGCGGCGATCTGAGCCGACGCGATGGCATGGATGAAGAGCCTGGGCCCGTGGGCGATGTCGCCGCAGGCGAAGACATCCGGAGCCGTCGTCTGATAAGTGTCGGGATCGACCTTGATCAGCCCGCGCTCGGTTTCGACACCGTCATCCGGATTCAGGAAGGACAGGTCCGATGTCTGGCCGACCGCGAACATGATCGTGTCAGCCTCGATGTCCTCGATGACATTTTCATCGAACGTCGGGTTGAACTTGCCGTTTTCGTCGAAGACCGAGGCGCATTTGACGGTTCTCAGGCCGGTGACGAAACCGCCTTCGTGCAGAATCTCCCGCGGCCCGCGTGCATTGTGAAGGCGGATGCCCTCCTCCTCGCCTTCGACGATCTCGACCTCGTCGGCAGGCATCTCATGACGCTGCTCGAGGCAGACGATGTGAACCTCTTTGTCGCCGCTCATCCTGAGCGCCGAGCGCGCGACATCGTATGCGATCCTTTCAGTCCGTTCCATGTCCGAAGCCGCGTCCGCCATCTCGACCGCGCGCGGGCGAACGGCTGAACGGGCCACGTCATATGCCACATTGCCGCCGCCGATGACGACTACGCGCCGGCCGAGCTCGAGAGGCTTGCCTTCGTTGAAGGCGCGCAGAAAATCGAGACCATCGATCACCTGCGGCAATTCGTTGCCGGGGATCGGGAGCTTCCGTCCTTTGGGCAGACCGACTCCCAGAAAGATCGCCTTGTAACCCTCGCGGCGCAGGTCGCTGATCGTGAAATCGCGGCCCATCCGCATGTTGCATCGCAGATCGACGCCCATCGAGAGGATGGCATTGATCTCGTGCCGGACCAGATCGCGCGGCAGCCTGTAGATCGGCACGCCGGCCGTCAGCATCCCGCCCGGTTCCGAATAGGCCTCGAAGACCGTCACTTTGTAACCGAGCGGGGTCAGGTCATGGGCTACCGTGAGGCCGGAGACTCCGCCGCCGATGACGGCCACCTTTTCGTAATCGCCACGGTCCGGCGGCAGCATCCGTTCATTGGCGCCGGCGTGATAGTGAGCGTATTCGCCGGTCTCCGGTCCGTACTTCTCGTTGACGAAGCGCTTCAGCGCGCGGATCGTGATCGGAGAATCCAGATCTCCACGCCGGCAGTTGACCTCGCAGGGCGCTCCGCAGACCCGTCCGCAGATCGAAGCGAACGGATTGGTCGCCCGCGCGATCCGGTATGCGTCCTCATCCCGTCCCTCCGCGATGGCGGTCACGTAACCGCAGGCGTTCGTGTTGACGGGGCAGGCATCCTGGCACTTGACCATCTTCGTCCAGTACTCGCTGGAGCCATGGTCGGCCAGTTCGAATTGCAACTGTTCATCCTTCATCGGTGCCATCTATTCCTCATGGAATTTTCTGAATGCGAAGATCACCAGGATCAGTGCGTAGATGATGCCGAGGCCGGCGATCGCATACATCAGGCCGTTCGAGGACTGCGTGGCATCGTTCAGCATCTGCACGAATTTTCCGCGATCCGCGTGCCCCGTGTCCCCGTTCATGAACATCAGGAAGTAGGTGATGCAGCCTCCCGCGATGACGATGAAGGCGAACTTCAGAAAGACCGGTACGTCGGTGCCTTTTCGCTCGGTGATCCATCCGTCGGCGTATTCCTTGATCTCATGCTGTTCCTGTTTATCGCTCATGCTCTCCTCCAGTGGTGTGAATCATTCCCGATTCAGCCCCGTCTTCGTCGTCTCGCAGCATCCTGTATTTCGGTTCCTCGCTCCTGCTGCCCCAGTACCCGTGTCTGATTGTGCGGATCATGAAATAGATCGCGCCGACCAGCAGGATCAGAAAATAGAAGTATGCGAAAAAGATGCTCGGATATACGTAATCTTTCATATCTCAATCC
>CALBSU010000719.1 GCA_937967285.1 uncultured Acidobacteriota bacterium | reverse complement strand
CATCATCTCTTCAGTGGTCCGGAACTCGGCGTTGGCCTCTTTCTCGTCGCGGCGGATGTATTTGAACCAGTTGCGGCGGATCGTCTGTCTGAGCTGACCCGGTGCTGCTTCCGGCGCCAGTTCGTCGGCGATCAGCAGGCGCCCGTTCGGCTTCAGAACCCGATAGGCCTCGGCCACCAGTTTCTCGCCGTTGAGCCTGTGAAATGCCATGAAGGATGTCACGAGGTCGAAGCTTTCCGCCTCGAACGACAGCCGTTCCAGCGACATCGGTTTGAGTTCGAGATGCATGCTGACTTTGGATGACTGAGCGGCCAGCCGGGCGGCATCCAGCTTCTCGCGGGTTTCGTCGACGCCGACGATGCGCCCCTTTTCACCGATCTTGCCGACGAACTGCCGGGCGATGACTCCGGTGCCAGTCGGAACGTCGAGCACCTGCATGCCCGGGAACGGCTCAGCGTCATCGACGATCAGCGCGACCGTCGATTTGTAATCCAGACCGGTCCGCCGCCGGAAATCCGCAGCGATCTGTTCCTCGAACTCGCTCAGCCACGTATTGATCAGCGGCCCGTTACGCGACGCCGCGCTGTTTGACGACTTTCCGACTTCCGATGCCTGGTCCAGTCCGGTCAAGTCTTTCGTTTGAATCATGGGGCAGGATCCTCCGGGAAAAAGCCTGTTATCCTGGGGGAACAAACATCGATGTCGGCGGAAGGCGCCGCCGCGACGATCGGGCGTTTTGTCGGGGGAACGCCCGGCCGTTCAGGAGATGATTTCCGGCGCCGCTACGGTTTGAGCCGGTAGAGCATTCTCGGAAACGGGATCGTTTCGCGTACGTGCTCCAGACCGCAGATCCAGGCGACCGCGCGCTCGATTCCCATCCCGAAACCGCCGTGCGGGACGCTCCCGTACTTGCGCAGATCCAGATACCAGTCGAATGCCTCTTCGGGCAGGTCGTGGGCCTTGATCTGCTTCAGCAGATATTCGAGCGATGATGACCTCTCGCCGCCGCCAATCACTTCACCGTAACCTTCCGGAGCCAAAACGTCAACACACAGCGCCAGTTCAGGCCTCTCGGGATCCGGCTCCATGTAAAACGCCTTGACCGCCGCCGGGTAACGATGAACCATGACCGGCTTGTCGTAGCGGCTCGAGATATATGTCTCGTCCGGAGAGCCGAGATCCCCGCCCCACTCGAAGCGGTTTTCCATCTCGCCGGCGGCATGCCCATCCTGCAGCATCTTGACCGCATCGTCGTACTGCAGCCGCGGGAAAGGCGGAACGATCGATTCGAGCTTGCTCGTATCGCGCTCGAGCTGCTCCAGCTCGTCCTTCCGGTTCTCCAGCACGCGGGCGACGATGTAGCTGATGAACCGCTCGGCCAGCCCCATCACGTCGTCCAGTTTCGCGTAGGCCACCTCGGGCTCGACCATCCAGAACTCCGTCAGGTGGCGCCGCGTCTTAGACTTCTCGGCGCGGAATGTCGGGCCGAAACAGTAGACCTTGCCGAACGCCGCCGCGGTAGCTTCGTTGTAGAGCTGCCCGGACTGGGTCAGATACGCCTTCTCGTCGAAATAGTTGACCTCGAAGAGTGTCGACGTCCCCTCGCAGGCCGCCGGCGTGAAGACCGGCGTATCGCAGAGCGTGAACCCGTCGTTGTCGAAGAAATCGCGGACCGCCTTGATGATCTCGTGACGGACACGCAGGATCGAATGCTGACGCCGCGACCTGAGCCACAGATGACGGTGATCCATCAGAAACTCGACGCCGTGCTCCTTCGGCGTGATCGGGTACTCGTGCGCCAGATTGACGACCTCCAGCCGCGAGATGTCCATCTCGTAGACGCCCGGCCGCTTCGGATGCTCCCGCGGAACCCCGGTGACGATGACCGAAGATTCCTGCGTCACCTTCTCGCTGTTCTCCCACGTCTCCTCGCTGACATCCTTCTTCGAGACGACTCCCTGGATCATTCCTGACCCGTCACGGATCTCGAGAAAGCCGAGCTTCCCGCTCGACCTCTTGTTGTAGAGCCAGCCCTTGATCACCACCTCGCCGCCGAGGTGCTTCGATATTTCTGAAATGTATGTCTGAGCCATAAATATGAGTTCCAGTCAGTATGATATTCCAATCACGCCGATTCGAGCGCGCCCCTCAGATGAGGATACTCCTTCATCCCCGGTTTCGACATCGCGCGAAGAACCGTCCGGCGCGCCGGATCGATATATTTTTCATAGACCACGCCGCGGCCGACGACCGCAGTCTGGTATGAAAAAGTCCCCATCGCCTTCAACTGCCGCTGAACGGTCATCAGATCGAATTCGTAACGCAGATCCTCGGGCGCGATCTCCTGCAGACCGGCGCGTTCGCGCGATTCGAGATAATAGTTCTGCCAGGATTCGACCCATGCCTCGTCGGCCGGTTCGAGCAGCCGCTCGACCAGCAG
>CALBSU010000718.1 GCA_937967285.1 uncultured Acidobacteriota bacterium | reverse complement strand
TCGTCGCCGTTGACCGCTTCGACGCGGGTCAGTTCCATCTGCCCCATCATTGTCTTCGAGGTTCGAAGGTATCTGTCGGGTCTGACGAGGTCGATTTTGAGGCTGCCCTTCATCTGCCTGCTGCCGAGCGGGATCGACATCTCGCCGCTGATCTCGAGGCTCTTGACCGATTCAAGATTCTCCTGTCCGCCGAGAGCTTCCCGGGCCTGCCTGATGATCTCGTTGGCGCGCGCTATCCTGCTGACCTCTTCTTTCTCCTGTGCCGAAACCGAAACGGCCGCGAGCAGCAGAAGAGAGATCATAAACAGTGCTTTTCTCATATTTGACCTGCGATCTTGACGGATTTGGGGCCCGGATGGGTAGCGGCCTTTCGTCGGTGATCAGTCGCTCCGGTTTCGTGACCGCCTAGACAATGGCCGGTCACAGGGACCGGCCATCAAGGTACACCAACTTGCTTTCGGAGGGAACCGCTCTCAGCGATTATTTTCGTTCCGTTCCTTTTCGCGCTCGGCATCGTGCCGGGCGTTTATCTCGTCATACTTGCGCTTCTGTTCGGACGTCAGGATGGCTCCGATCTGCTGGCGGGTCTTCTCACGCATCTCCTTGAAGACCGGGCATTCGACCGCGCTTCTGCGCTGCGACTCTTTTCTGGTCTCCTCGAAGATGTTGCGGACCTGCGTGACCTGCTGATCGTTCAACTCAAGGTCCGTGCGCATCTTCTCGATCATGGCCTGACGCCTGCTGCCGGGCGGCGGGCCGGATCTCGATGTGCCGTACTTCGCGTTGTAGAGGTGATCGATCGATGCCCCGGTCACTCCACCGAGGAGGAAGACCAGCAGGATCATCAGCCAGACCTGAATTTTGACTTTGCCGGAATTGTTCATGTCACTTACCCGCCTGGTTCTGCTGCGTCTCCTGCCAACCGACGAAGGATGCGATCATTTCATCGCTCGACAGAGCAGGCAGCTCGTCGTTGACGATGATCAGTCCGTTATTCTGATTACGCGCGCCCGGCTGGCCGATCTGCCCCGAATTGAACAGGACGATTCCGATCGTGATCGCCGCGATGGTCGTCAGCACGGGAATGGCGTGCTTGACTCCGGAAAGCATCACGAACCACTGGTTCCGTTCGGTCGCCCGGCGCTTCTCCTCCTGTTCGATCCGCACACGGATCCGGCGGTAGAGAAACGGCGAATTGGCCGAGGCGTCGATTTCATGGCTGGTCGCTTCCATGGCGTGAAGAAGCTCTTCGCCGAAGCGGTCCAGTTTATCATTATCAATGTGGTTCTTTTTTCTACTCCACATCGCGCTACCCTCTTTTATCTCAAATGAACTTACGTAACACTTTGCGCAGGCCGTGCTGAGCACGGTGCGAGCGCATCTTCACCTTGGCTGACGACCAGCCCATGATCTCCGCAATCTCAGGAACCGACAGCTCCTCCAGTTTGAGCAGCGTCAGAACCATCCTGTCTTCGGGCCTCAGACGGGAGAGCAGTTTGTTCGCGAGATCCCTCGAAATGGCCGCTCCCTCGACGTTTCCACGGTTCGACGTGTCGCGCAGCTTTTCGTGCAGATAAGCCGCTTCATCCTCTGTCAGGTCGCCGATATTGCTTTCGCTCCGCCTCTGTATCCGGCGCAGCTCGTCGTAGCAGGTCCTGACTGTGATTCTGGCCAGCCAGGCCATGAACGAATTATCGTGTCCGCCCTGATAACTGTCCAGCGCGAAATATGCCTTGATGAAACTTTCCTGGATGATCTCCTCGACCTGCTCGCGTCGCGAAAAGAAGCGATATGCCAGCCGCGAAACCAGGCTTTTATGCTTCTCGAACAGCCGGGCGAATGCCGCCTCGTCACCCGCCCTGGCGGCGGCGACAAGTTCAGCATCCGTCTTATCCCTGATCTGATCCTGTTTCAAATCGGCGATTTCAGAATCAGTATGTTCCACCATCGACTCTGTCGGAATCATGCGGGTCCGGTCTGATCTCCAATGTTTCAGCCGGTTACGATAAATCATTAATCCGGCCGTTCAGGGCGCTGATAAATCATCCTGCGCAGTTATATAGTCGTCAAAATGCCTGTTTTGGTTACATGTTTTGTAGCTACTCAGCTTGGGAGGAGGATTATTTCGAC
>CALBSU010000717.1 GCA_937967285.1 uncultured Acidobacteriota bacterium | reverse complement strand
GAGTTCAATCAGTGGAGCGGCGATTACGCGGGCTTCGCGCAGGAGGAGATCGAGCGGAGTGGCACGACGGCGCTCTTCCTGATGGGCTGCGGAGCCGACGTCAATCCGTATCCGCGAAGCAAGCTGGAACTGGCACAGCAGCACGGTCGCGACCTCGCCGGCGCCGTTGAAAGCGTGATGAAAGGAAAGATGTCCGAAGTCAGCGGCCCGATCCGCGCGGCGTTCGACATCGTCAATCTGCCGTTTGCGCCTGCACCGACGAAGGAGATGCTGACAGCGCGACTGTCCCATCCGAATGTCTTTCAGCAGCGGCATGCCCGGCGCATGCTCGATCGGCTGGAGAAGGACGGCCGTCTGGCATCCGAATATCCTTTTCCGGTCCAGGTCGTGAGGATCGGCGCCGATTTCACGCTGATCGCTCTGGCGGGCGAGACAGCGACCGAATATGCTCTGCGGCTGAAGCGCGAACTGAAGGGTCGCGTCTGGGTGGCGGGGTATTCGAACGACGTCTTCGCCTACGTCGCCTCGGCGCGAATGTTCCCGGAAGGCGGATATGAAGTCGTCGAGTCGATGATCTACTACGATCAGCCCGGCCCGTTCCTGCCGGTGATCGAGGAGAAGATCATCGAGAGAGCGAAAGCATTATGGAGTGCGGCGCCCGCGGGCGCCGCTTTGAAACCGAAATACAACAACGAAGACTGACTCGAAATGAAGATCATCACACAAAGCTTCTTGTTCTCGGCAGTGATACTGCTGCTGGCGTCAACCGGCATATCTCAGACGCTCGTCGAGAAAACCTTTCGGGCTGAAAAAGAAGCCGAGTCGCTGCTCGAAGTGAGGGCGATCGCGACGGGGACTTCGTGGCGCGTGGCGGGCAGCGAGGCGGTGACGGTGACGATCCTCCTCGACGGCAACTATCATCAGGATCTGATCCTGCATTCGGGGCATCGGATGTTTACGTACTCTGTCCTTCTCGGCAGAGTCGCGGCTGGCGAGCACAAACTTCGCATCGAGCTGAACCCGAAGCTGACGGCGTCCGGCGCACGCGGTGTACGAATCGACGATGCGCGGGTGACGCTGGTCGGTCGCGACGATCCGCGTTTCGCCGGCATCGCCAACGCGCCGATCCTCTATGCCCGGACCAACACGATCGGAAAGTTCAGCGATATCCCGCTGCTGATGTACTACGAGAAGATCGACGGAATGCTGCGCTACACTGTCATCTTCAGCAACGAGGACGGTGGGACGCAGACCAGCGCGCTGATGTCGCGATGGGGCCGGACGACCGACATCGAATGGGTGATCGAGACGAGGCTCGAGAAGAAGATCGGAGTGCCGTCATCGACCTTTCAGGGCGTCAATCACGTGACGACGATCTTCAGCGGACGGACGGAGGGGGATCATCCGCTGCTCCGCGTGGCATCGGACAACAACAACTTCTCCGATGTCGGAGTGACTGGCGTTCGTTTCACGCTCAATCCGATCGAGGTCGATCTGAGCCGCTCGTCCCGCGAGGACGTGATGGACAAGTATCCTTGGACGTGGCAGGTCATGGCGGAAGAGATGCTGCGCGAGGGCAAGCTGACCGACGAACGGACGCTCGGCAAGCGGATCGCCGATCTGCGGAACTACCTCTACCTAGATGCCGAATCGGAACAGAAGAACGGCGGGGCGATCAGCTTCGCGGTCAAACTGAAGAACGATCCGGTCTGGTACAACTCGGATCAGGGGATCGGATCATATCGTATCGACCGGAGCGGGTTCTACCGGACGACGATCCGCCTGCCCCGTCGAATCAGGCCGGATGAGATCGAGCGGGTCGCCGTGGCCTGCGGTCTGCCGGGCAATCCGCGCAGCGAAGAGGAGAATCAGAAGGCTTCGACGGCCCGCTGCGAGTTGAAATCGGTCAACAAGATCTTCCTGCTCGACGACCAGTTTCAGCCGGCCGCTCCGCTGCCGATCAGGCTCAGGCCGGTTTCGGTATCGTTCGGAACAACGGTGGTTCTTGAGGAGGACAAGTCTCCGCGCTGAATATGCCTTCCACACTGACAGCCATCACGCGCGACATCGGCGAACCGCTCGAAAGCTGCGAGCTGACGCACATCCCGCGCGCGCGGATCGATCAGGATCTGGCGCGGGCGCAGCATCTCAGATACCGCGAGGCGCTTATGCGGCTCGGCGCGGACCTGATCAACCTGCCGCCGCTCAAAGGCCACCCGGATGCGGTCTTTGTCGAGGATGCGGCGCTGATGCTGGACGAGATCGCCGTTCTGACGCGCCCCGGCGCCGAGTCGAGACGGGCCGAGACCGAGGCGCTCCGCGGAGTGCTCTCGGATTTTCGCCCGGTTCGCGAAGTCGAAACCGGCACGCTCGACGGCGGAGACGTGCTGAGAATCGGGCGCGACCTCTACGTCGGACTCTCGAGCCGGACGAATCAGGCCGGAATCGACTGCCTGCGCGCGATCGTCGAGCCGTTCGGCTATCGCGTCCTTACGGCGCCGGTGCGTGGATGCCTCCACCTCAAGACGGGCTGCACCTTCCTCGGTGACGGGACGATCATCCTGAATGAGTCATGGATAGACGATTCACTGTTCGATCAGTTCGACCTGATCCGCGTTCCGGCCGACGAGCCGTGGGCGGCCAATACTCTGTCGATCGGCGGTAAGGTCCTGATGACATCGGGCAATCCGAAATCGAGACTGCTGATCGAGGCGCGCGGGTTTATGGTCGAGGAGATCGAGATCGGAGAACTGCAGAAGGCCGAAGCCGGGTTGACCTGTCTGAGTATTCTGGGAGCGCAGGCATCCGTACCTGTTTAATGGAATGATGGCAGGATGCCGGCGCTCCTAAGATCTGAGATACGAAGCGCCGTTGATATCGACGATGCAGCCGGTCAGGAAGTCGGTTCCCTCAGAGGCGAGGAAGAGCACGGCGCGGGCGACCTCGTCGACGCGGGCGACCCGGTTGAGCGGGCTCTGGGCGGCGATCCCCTCGCCTTCGGGCCCGCGCACCTTGTAGGCGACGCGCTCGGTATCGACGAAGCCCGGAGCGACGACTGAAACGAAAACGTTGTGCGGAGCGAGAGCCTGCGCGAGCGACTGGCTCATGGCATTGAGCCCTGCCTTGCTTGCGCCGTATGCGGGCGAAGTCGGTTCTCCGCGGAAGGCACCGCGCGATGAGACGTTGACGATCCGGCCTCCGCCCTGTTCGATCATCAATCTGGCCGCGCAGTATGTGACGTTGACGGGCCCCATCAGATTCGCCGCAATCGTCCTGTTCCAGGCATCCTGCCAGTCATCGTAACCGGTCGTCGCGATCGGATGCGGAACGAAGATCGCCGCGTTGTTGACCAGAACATCCAGCCGGCCGTGTTTTTCCCGCACCTCGTCAATCAGGCGTTTCGCCTGCGCCGGATCGGTAATGTCAGCCTGGTGCAGAGTATGGCCTTCATCGCCGATCTCGAGCATCGTCTTTTCGGCCTCTTCCAGATTGCGATGATAATGGACGGCCATTCGCGCGCCGGCGGCGGCGAACTGATAAACAACCTCGCGGCCGATGCCCTGCGCCGCGCCCGTGACCAGGACGACCTTGCCGGTGAAATCCAATTGCGGTTTTTCGGTCTTCATTCAGCCTTCCCGGTCCACGAATCGATGTACATCTTGACCGCCATCTTGGCCAGTTTCCACATCTTGCCCCACTGGATCTCTTCGCCTTCGCCGTAGATCAGCTTCTTGACCAGCATCTCGCGCCAATACCTGCCCTCGCGCTTGAGCATGAACTCCTTGGCGTAGGGTTTGGCGACATCGAAGAAGCTGAAGTTCGGATCCATGCGGATGCCCATCCCCTCGAGCGTCATGATCGCCTTCATGATGTAGGTGAAGTGGGCCGGGATGCGGAACGGATATTCGTAGATCACCTCGGCCAGCTCGTAGGTCAGATCCTTGAAGCGGATATCTCCAAGTTTGAGATTGAGATAGTCCGAGAAGAGCTTCTCTACGACCGGACGGATGACGTTCGGATCGATCGAACTGTCGAGGAAGTCCAGGTTTATCAGGTCCTGAGTCAGCCCTCGCACATCGCGTTCGATGATGTGGAAGAAGGCATCGATCATCATGCTCTGCAGCTTCGGCGAAATCCTCCCGACCATCCCGAAATCGAAGAAAGCGAGACGGCCGTCGAACATGATCCGCAGATTTCCCGGATGCGGGTCGGCGTGGAAGTATCCGTCCTCGAGCAGCTGCTTGAGATAGGTCCGGGCGATGAGCTTGACGACCTCCGGCGGATCGATGCCCCGCTCGCGCATCGATTCGAGGTCGAGCACCCGGGTTCCGTCGATGAACTCCATCGTCAGCACGCGCGGAGAGACATGCGTCCAGTGGATGCGCGGGACGTAGACGTTGTCCCACTTGCGGAAATTGTCGCGGAAGGTCTCGGCGTTGCGCCCTTCCTGAATGTAATCCATCTCCTCGAAGATGACCGCCGCGAACTCATCGAGCGTTCCCTGCCAGTCGACGCCGCGCGTCAGATTCGGGAACCGCTCCATCCAGCCGGCGATCCGCCTCAGCACGGCCAGATCGAAATTGATGGTGTCGGCCAGATTCGGACGCTGAACCTTGACCGCGACGCGCTCGCCCGAGTGCAGCCGCGCCTCGTAGACCTGTCCGAGCGAAGCGGCCGCCAGAGGCTGCTCGTCGATCCATTCGAAGAGATCGCCGACCGGATGACCGAGTTCGCGCTCGACGATGCTCATGGCCAGTTCGTGGTCGAACGGCGGAACGCTGTCCTGCAGCTTGCTCAGTTCCTTGACGTAGGCCAGAGGCAGCAGGTCGGCGCGCGTCGAGACGGACTGGCCGATCTTGATGAAGGTCGGCCCGAGACGCAGCAACTGCCGGCCGAGCCACTCGCCCTGCCACTGCAGATGCTTCTCCTCGGATTCGTCCTTGCCGCCGACGAACCAGCCGCGATGATAGACGAAGACGAAGATGTGATAGAGCGCGAAAGTCCAGATGATCCGCAGCGCCCGCAGCCAGCCGCGTAAGCCCTTGCCGGAGATGCTCTCCTCCGGATTGTACCGGGCGACGTTGATCGAGGAGACGGGAGTTATCAGCTCCTCGCTCTTAACCGCCAGCAAACCTCTTCGGTTAGGTTCGATCAGCTCGGGAATCTCCTTCTCAGCCAGTGCCATTTTCCTCCTGCCGTGTCGTTTAAATTACCGGACCTGAAACGAGCAAACTCAGATGCGGCAACGACTTCCGACGTTGTATACGATTCAGACGAAATCGAGGTTGCGAATAACGATCCGCGATTGAAAATAGCGCCGGGCGCGGTTCCTGTCGTGCTCGATCTGCGCCCGTAACTCGTCTATTCCATTGAATTTCTTCTCGCCGCGCAGCCTGTGCAGCAGCCGCACGCGGATCGTTTGCCCGTACAGATCGCCCTCGAAATCCAGGATATTGGTCTCGACGCGGGTCTCGTCGTCGCCTCCGATGGTCGGTCGACGTCCGATGTTGGTGACGCTCCGGCGCCAGATTCCGTCGACCAGGCAGAGTGTGACATAGACCCCGTCGGCAGGCAGAACGCGATTCTCCACGCGGATATTGGCCGTCGGGAAGAGCAGCCTGCGGCCGATACCGTCGCCCCGGACGACCTCGCCCTCGACGCCGTAACCGCGACCGAGCATCCGGCGGGCAAGGTTGACCCGGCCGGCCTTGAGCAGGCGCCGGATCAGCGTCGAGCTGATCCGGTGGCCGCGCAACTGGACCTCCGGGACCTCGTCGGCGATGAAGCCGTACTTCTCGCTGAGCTGCCTGAGCAGGTCGATGTTGCCCTTGCGCTGGTTTCCGAACGCGAATCCCTTGCCGAGATAGACCTCCGCGGCCCGCAGCCGGTCGACGATGTACCGCTCGACGAAGTCCTCCGCCGAAAGCGCGGCCAGTTCGGAATTGAACTCGAGCACGATGACACGCCCGATGCCGAGCAGCTTCAGCCCCTCCATCTTCTGATTGAAGGTCTGGAGCAGCGGCGGCGCGGTGTCGGGCCTGAGGACCTGCCGCGGATGCGGATCGAAAGTGATCAGCGTCGGCACAGCATCGATCAGCAGAGCCCTTTCGACGACCGTCCTGACGATCGCCTGGTGTCCGAGATGAAGACCGTCGTAGACGCCGAGCGTCGCCACGGAACGGTCCGAGACGCCGGCGAAATCGTTGTTCCTGATTATTTCCATTCAGTCGAGGTCGATCTTCAGTCCGTCCCAGGCCAGCTCGACGCCCGCCGGAAGATGACGGCTGGCGTCCGCGTGATTGATGTCATGCCCGATGTGCGTCAGCAGAGCCCGCGCCGGCTTGAGCATTTCGATGTATGCCAGCGTCTGTTCGAGATGCAGATGCGTCGGATGCGGCTTGTATCGCAGCGCGTCGATGATCAGCAGATCGAGGCCGCGCATCTTCTCGAGCGAACTCTCGGGGATCAGATTGCAGTCGGTGACGAAGGCGAAATCCCGCGTACCGTCGCTGAACCTGAATCCGGTCACTTCCCCCTTGCCGTGAACGACCGGAAACGGCGTGACCCTCAGCCCGCAGGTCTCGAAATCGCCGTCAATCTCGAATGGATCGATCTGAGGCAATCCGCCGCCGATGTGCTTCCGTTCGAAGATATAGTAAAAGACCCTTCGCAACTGCCGCCATGTGCTGTCGCTGGCGTAGACCGGAAGGGGACCGTACTGGAAATTGAAGGGTCTGATGTCGTCGAGACCGAAGACGTGGTCGGCGTGGCAATGCGTGATCAGCAGAGCGTCGATCCGGCGCACCTCCTCGCGCAGCATCTGCTGCCTGAAATCGGCGGAGATGTCGACGATCACTCGCCGATCGCCGTGCTCGACCATCAGCCCCGTCCTCGAACGCCTGTCGCGCGGATCCTCAGAAGTGCAGGTCCGGCAGGAGCAGCCGATCATCGGTATCCCGACGGAAGTGCCCGTCCCCAGGAAGGTCACCCGCATGGCTACTTACGACTCAGCGCGACGAACTGCATCCGGAGATCGGCCAGCAGATCTTCAAAGAGCCGGTCCTCTCCGGGAGTCAGATTGCCATGGGTCTTCTCGCGCAGCATGACGAGCATGTCGATCGAGTCCCTGGCGGCATTGAGATCGACGTGGCGCTTGCCGGTGGCCGGATGTTCCATCATTCCGAGATAGACGAAAGCCGACGATGCGATGCTCATCAGGAATTCGGTGAAGAGCGTGTGCTCGCCGGCTTCCTCCTCATCCGGGGCGTCCTGAACGGCCGACGGCGCGGCGGGCTCCGCGGGCGGCGTCACCGGCGGAGCCGGCTCGACAACCGGCTCTTCGACCGGAGCGTCATCGCGAAGGCTGCCGTCCGGATTGAAGAGCCTCCGGTCAGTGATCTTGAAACCACCCTGATTATCTTCGGACATGGGATGAACTCGCTCCTTGTGCGTCTGAATTATTCATTGAACCAGTGCGAAATTTTATCATCCCGACACGCCATTTGTCAGTTGGGTTTCACCTCGACGTTGTTGCTGGTGAGGATGGTCGACATGGCGCGCTGAAGTTCGGCGACCGCCTTGGTGTAGTCGGTCAGCGCTCGGAGCTCGCGTCCCCGCGAAGCCGAGAGCGCGTTCTGCCGGTCTAGAACGAAGAAGTTGGTCGACTGGCCGGCGTCGAACTTGCGGACCTCGCTCTGATACTGGAGCTCGGCGTTGGATCTGGAATTGGTCGCGGCCTCGACGCGGCGCTTCGCGGTCTCGACCGCCTGCAATGCGTTGCGGACCTCGACCTCGATCGACTGCTGGAGCCGCTGGCGCTGGACGTCGATCTGACGGCCTTCGGCCAGTGCGTGGCCGAGCTGAGCCAGCGCCGTCCGGTTCCTCAGCGGCAGGTTGAAGTTGAGCCCGACCCGCCAGGTCCGGAAATCGTTCTTGAAGACGTTGGCCAGACTCTGACCCGTTCCGCCGATCAGGAAGCCCGGGATCGAGAAATCGAACCCGCTGGTCGGCAGCGGCGGCAGCCCTGCCAGCGTCGACAGATCATTGACGCGTTTTGTCAGCAGCGCATTCGATTCCGAGAAGAAGTTGCCCTCGGTCCGCGGGTCGCCGGCCAACCCGATGCTGCCGTAGTTGACGACGAAATCGATCTGCGGCTTGGTCTGGTTGCGGAAGAAATCGGTATCGATCTTGTTCAGTTCTCCGCGCAGCCTGAACTGCTCCAGCTCCGGCCGGTTCTGGAAAGCCAGCCGGACGGCATCGTCGAGCGGGAGTGATGTCGACGGAGTTATCTCCGGCTTCTCGACGGGGACCAGTTCCGATCCCCACATCTCGGTATTGCTCGGCTGGAGGAGCAGTGATTTGAGCGCGTTTTCGGCGCGCTGAATGGCGTCGACGGCCGCTTCGGCCTCGTCGTTGCGTCTCTCGAGCTCGACCCGCGCCGAGATGATGTCGGCCGGCGCCAGCGACCC
The DNA here is from genome assembly GCA_937967285.1 of uncultured Acidobacteriota bacterium. GTDB lineage: Bacteria > Acidobacteriota > Blastocatellia > RBC074 > RBC074 > JADJXM01. The sequence continues at coordinate 156 of CALBSU010000717.1, read as the reverse complement.
GGCATCGACCAGCCGCTCGTTGTGCTTGAGCTGCGTGATCGCAAGTTCGACCGATTCCCGCTTGATCTCCTGATCGCGGCGGGCGAAGACCAGATCCCAGTACGCGCGCTGAACCTGCGCGATGATCTCGATCGCGCGCTGGCGGAACTGGCTGTC
>CALBSU010000716.1 GCA_937967285.1 uncultured Acidobacteriota bacterium | reverse complement strand
CGGTGAGGGTCCAGCGCGGCGAACCACAGAAAGAACGGTTTGTCCTTCGGTCGCCGCTGCATCACCGGAATCCATCCCGCCGCGCCGCTGTCATCCGCCGCCAGCATCTTGCCGGTCTTTGGGTCGGTCTGAAAACCCGATTCGCCCGGATCGTCCACCAGATCGAAGCGATTCTTGACCGCCGCGCCGAGGTGCCATTTGCCGGATGCAGCGGTCCAGTAACCGGCGGCTTTCAGCTTCTCGACGAAGGTCACCTGCTCGGCCGGCAGCGGCCAGTGCAACTGCTCGGCGTCGGTATTGTGCGGATATCGCCCCGTGATGATGCTCGAACGGCTCGGGCTGCAGGAAGAGATCGTGACGAACGCATGCGTGAACCTCATTCCATCACGCGCAAGCCGGTCGATATTCGGCGTTCCGACCTTCGGATTGCCGTACACTCCGCTGTCTTCCCACGCCAGATCGTCCGCGATTATCAGCACGATGTTCGGGGGCGTATCCTTTTGTACAGCTGTGCAAGCCGTCAGTATCAGCGACAGCAGGAATGCCCCAATGCGAAAGGTCGATCTCATGGTCAATCGCTCTCCTGATGATGAAATGAAACTGATCGACAGAAACCACGGATCAGCTCTGATGATCCCGGCGGAATCCGGATGGGTAAGCGATACTGCGAACAACCGGGATGTGGCCAATAATATACCCGTCGCCAAAGTTATTTGGAAATAGGATAGTCATGCCATTAAACTTGGTGAAACCTTAAATCCGATCGACCCTGGGGGATCAATCTATGCGACGTACCGTTATTCTTGCGTTGATTCTGACAATCGTCTCCGCCGGCCTGCTTGCCGCGCATGCCGAGAACTGGCCGAACTGGCGCGGTCCTTCGTCGAATCTCGTCAGCGGCGAGAAGAACCTGCCGGTCAAATGGAGCCACACCGAGAACGTGACCTGGAAGCTGGCCATGCCGGACCGCAGCGGATCGACGCCGATCATCTGGGGCAACACGATCTTCATCAACGTCGCCGAAGGGACGACGACCAGCGGCGAGCTCTCGATCTGGGCGCTCGATCGGACCAAAGGCGACGTGCTGTGGAAGCGGTCGATGGGCAAGGGAGACGAGCGCCGCCGCAAGCAGAACATGTCCTCGCCTTCGCCGATCACCGACGGCCGCACGGTCTGGGTCATGACCGGCACCGGCATCCTCAAGGCCTTCGATTTCAAGGGAAATGAGCTGTGGATGCGCGACATCCAGAAGGATTACGGCAGATTCGGGCTCAACCACGGCTATGCCTCGACGCCGCTGCTCTACCAGAATACGCTCTTCGTCCCGGTCCTTCACGGAATGAAGACCGACGATCCTTCGTACCTGCTGCGCATCGACGCGAAGACCGGCAAGACGCTCTGGCGCATCGAGCGGCCGACTCCGGCGATTGTGGAATCTCCCGACTCCTACATCACGCCGTCGCTGCTGCGCGAAGGCGGCAAGGACCAGATCATCCTCAGCGGCGGAGACTGCATCACCGGGCACGATCCGGCTACGGGGAAGGAGCTGTGGCGCGCCTACGGCCTCAACCCGCAGAACATTCAATTCAACCGGATCGTCAATTCGCCGGTCATCGGCAACGGCATGGTCTTCGCCGGAAGCCGCGGCAATCCGTACATCGCAGTCAGGACGGGCGGTTCGGGAGATGTCTCGACATCCCATCTCGCCTGGACGACGCCCAACGGACCCGATGTCGCAACGCCCGTTCACGACGGCAAACATATCTACCTGGTCCGCGAAAACGGCGCGCTCTTCGTTCACGACATGAAGTCGGGCGAAGTCGTCTACGGCCCGCAGCGCCTCAAACCCGGCACCTACAGCGCGTCTCCCGTGCTGGCCGACGGAAAGATCTACGTGACCAATGAAGACGGCGTGACCGTGGTCTTCAAGGCCGGCCCGAAGTTCGAGCTGCTGGCCGAGAATCAGGTCGAGGGCTACTGCCTGAGCACTGTCGCGATCTCCGACGGACAACTCTTCGTCCGCACGGATAAGTATCTCTACTGCATCGGTCAGCGCG
>CALBSU010000715.1 GCA_937967285.1 uncultured Acidobacteriota bacterium | reverse complement strand
CAGTACCCGGGTTAATGCCCATTGGATGGGACCCGAATATTAATATCCATAAAAACCTTTGCTACCTTTGCGTTCTTTGCGATTAATCCCCCTTTGCCTCCTTCGCGGCCTTTGCGGTTAATTCTCCTTTGGATCTTCTTTTCTGGGGCTTTTGCTTTCCATCAGCTAAAAAGGTATTCTGACATCTTTCGATTTTGAGAATTTCGCTGACAGAGTTTTATGGCATCAAATATACGGAATTTTTCGATCATCGCGCATATCGATCACGGCAAGACGACGCTTTCGGATCGTCTGCTGGAGGCGACGGGTGCGCTCGAATCGCGCGAGATGTCGGATCAGGTGCTCGATGCGATGGATCTCGAGCGCGAGCGCGGGATCACGATCAAGGCACATGCGGTGCGCCTTAACTACAAAGCCCGCGACGGTCAGGACTACATTTTGAACCTGATCGACACGCCGGGGCATGTCGATTTTTCATACGAGGTCTCGCGCAGTCTTTCGGCCTGCGAGGGGGCGCTTCTGATTGTGGATGCGAGCCAGGGCGTCGAGGCGCAGACGCTGGCCAACGCATATCTGGCGGTCGACAACAATCTCGAGCTGATCACGGTTATTAATAAGATAGATCTTCCGGGCGCGGAGCCTGAGCGGGTTCGCGAGCAGGTCGAATCGGTGATCGGGCTGGACACGAGCAACGCTGTTCTGGCCTCGGCCAAGGCAGGTATCGGGATCACGGATATCCTGGAGGCGATCGTTCGCGACATCCCGCCGCCGGGCGGATCGGCCGAGGCGCCGCTCAAGGCGCTGATCTTCGATTCGTGGTTCGATCCCTATCGCGGAGTGATCGTCATGGTGCGCGTCATCGACGGCGAACTGCGCCGGCGCGACAAGATCAGGCTGATGGCGAAGGGGCGCGATTACGAGGTCGAGGACCTCGGCGTGCTGACTCCCAAGCCGCGCCAGATAGACAAGCTGGCGGTCGGCGAGGTTGGATTCATCGTTGCGAACATCAAGACCGTCGCAGACGTCAGCATCGGCGACACGATCACCCTGGCCAACCGGCCGACGACCGAACCGTTCCCCGGCTTTCAGGAGATCAAGCCGATGGTCTTCGCGGGGATCTATCCGGTAGAGCCGAACCAGTACGAGGAGCTGCGCGACGCGCTCGAGAAGCTGCGGCTCAACGACTCTTCGTTCTTCTTCGAGCCCGAAGTCTCGACCGCACTGGGCTTCGGTTTCCGCTGCGGATTCCTCGGGCTGCTTCACATGGAGATCGTCCAGGAGCGGCTCGAACGGGAGTTCAACGTCGACCTGATCACGACGGCGCCCGGAGTGCGATACCGCATCACCGACGTCCGCGGAGAAGTCCATGAGGTCGACAACCCGTCGAAGATGCCGCCTCCGGGAGACATCACTCTGATCGAGGAGCCGATCATCCAGGCCATGATCATGACCAACGAGGAGTACATCGGAAACATCCTCGCTCTGCTCGACGAGAAACGCGGCGTCCAGAAAGGCTTCGATTACATCACTCCGACGCGCGTCCTGCTGACCTACGAACTGCCGCTCAACGAGATCGTTCTCGACTTTTTCGACCGGCTCAAGTCGATCTCGCGCGGCTACGCCTCGCTCGACTACCATTTCGCCGGCTATCGCGAAGCCGATCTCGTCAAGCTGGACATCCTGGTGGCCGGAGAGCCTGTCGACGCGCTTTCGCTGATCGTTCACAAGGAGATGGCCTACAATCGCGGCCGCGCGCTGGTCGAAAGGATGCGCAAGCTGATTCCGCGGCAGATGTTCGAGGTCCCGATTCAGGCGGCCATCGGCTCACGCGTCATCGCCCGCGAAACGATCAAGGCGGTCGGCAAGAACGTGCTCGCCAAATGCTACGGCGGCGACATCACCCGCAAGCGCAAGCTGCTCGAAAAGCAGAAGGAAGGCAAGAAGCGCATGAAGCGGGTCGGCAAGGTCGAGATCCCGCAGGAGGCGTTCCTGGCCGTACTCAAGGTAAACGAGTGATCAACAGAGCCGTCATCCCGATCTTCCCGCTCAGTCTGGTGCAGTTTCCCGGCGCCCTGACTCCGCTCCACATCTTCGAGAACCGCTATCGCAAGATGATCAGCGACGTCATGGAGTCCGACAAGATCTTCGGCATCATCTATCGACAGGATGAAATGATGCTCGATTCCGAGCAGATGCAGACGGGAAGCGTCGGGTGTTCGGTCGAGGTCGCAGTGGTCCAGGGACTGCCGGACGGAAGGTCAAACATCCTCTGCGTCGGGATGTCGCGGTTCAGGCTGATCGAATATGTCGAGGGCGAGCCCTACCTGCAGGCCGAGGTCGAATATTTCGAGGATGAACCGGCGCTCGAAGACCTGACGGAGGATTGCGAGGCTTCGAGAGCGCTCTTCGACCGGCTGATTTATGCCGCCCGCAGCCTGCGCGGCACGATAGAAAACGCAACCGAAGAGGTTCCCGAACTTCCGGACGATCCGCAGGCGCTTTCGATGATCCTCATCGCCTATCTCGATCTCGACCCGTCCGAGAAGCAGGAGTTTCTCGAGATGACCGATACCGCGCAGCGCATCTCCCGCATCCGGCAGATCCTCGAAAAACTCACCCGCGAGACCGAGCATCGCTCGATCATCCACAACATCGCCAAAAAGAACGGCCACGGCGGCAAACCGCCCGAGATCTGAACAGGATTTTGACGCCAAGACTCCAAGTGGGGCCAAGAGGAAGAGATCAAGGGAAAGATGAGACGGAAGACGCCCAAACTATTCCGCCCTTAATCCACCTTGGCCTTCTTGGCGCTTTGGCGTCGAAAATCCAAAGAGAGCTCAGTCGCTATTGATCGCTGCCATAAAATCGACGACCGAGACGCCCTCGATTCTGACGACCTTGTTTCTGGATGAGAGTCCGCTGATGATCGAGATGCGGGAGCGCGGGACCGAGAAGACCGATGAGAGCAGCCGGATCAGCTCTTCGTTCGCGGCGCCGTCGACCGGAGGCGCGGCAAGTCTGATTCCGAGCGCCCCGTCGATCTCGCCCGCCAGAGCGCTCCGCGACGCTCGCGGCCGGACGCGGACCGGGAAGGTAATGCAGTCTCCTCTGTCGCTGACTGCGATCACAGCCTACATCCCTGAAATTGATGTGAAGAAGACCGCGATGACCGCGGTGGTGGCGAACGAGAGAGCGATCCACAGAATCAGGAATGACCATCCCGCGAAGATCCCTCCGAACTCGAAGAGCTTCAGGAGCGGGGCGAGACGTTCCATGGCCCAGTATGCCGCCCGGCGGAAGAGTCCGAAGATCCAGTTGACGAAGACGATCGTCATCAGCGCCATCAGGAAGAAGAGCGCCGCCAGCAGCAGTGAACCGATCAGATAGCTCGCGCCCCGGAAAAAGTTGCCGCTGCCGAAATAGATCAGGCTGCTTCCGAAACCCTGAATCACGAAGAGCAGATTGCCGATCACTCCGCTGACGACGTACCAGAGGATCGCCAGCGAGACCAGCACCATCAGAATCGCGGGATCGAACCCGAGCGAGCGCCGGAGCGGATGATAGAAACGAGAACCACGCATCTGATCGATCAGGCCGTTGGTCGGCCGGTGAAGCGTCTGATAGATCCTGCCGAAGGGATTCAGTTTGAGCAGATCGGCGATCAGCCTCAGGATCAGCAGCGTTACGACCACGGCCAGTGTCAGCCCGATCACGATCGGAACGAACTCGCGTACTTTGATGACGAAATCGAGCAGCAGTTCGCCCAGAGTTGATGCCAGAAAAATTGTCATAGTTGGGTTCCGTCTATCGTAAGTCTCAGTTCCGGGCGCCGAAGATCGCCGTGCCTATTCTCACCAGAGTCGCGCCTTCCTCGATCGCAACCTCGAAGTCGTGACTCATGCCCATGGACAGCTCTTTGAATTGCGGACCGACCGTGCCTGCCGCTACGGCCTCGTCGCGGAGCGCCCTCAACCGCCTGAAGAAAGGGCGGACCTCTTCGAGGTCTTCCAGAAACGGGGGGACGGTCATCAGACCGAGGAGCGACAGATTCGGCATCCGGGCGATCTGCTCGCAGACCTGCAAGGCTTCTCCGGCGTCGATTCCAGATTTAGATTCCTCTCCGCCGAGATTGACCTCGAGCAGGACGGGCATCACCCGGCCGGTTTCTCCTGCGATCGCATCGAGCCTCGCGGCAAGTTTGAGGCTGTCGACTGATTCGATGCAGTCGAAGAGTTCGACAGCCCGTCTCGCCTTGTTCGACTGCAGGTGGCCGATCATATGCCACTTCACGCCGCGTTCGCGGGAGATCCGTTCGAGTTCGGGGATCTTCTCCGCGGCCTCCTGGATGCGGTTCTCTCCCAATATCTCCACGCCCGCTTCGATCGCCGTCAGGATCCTCTCCACCGGCACCGTCTTCGATACCGCGACCAGGCTGACATCAGCCTCGGCCCGACCCGCGCGGCGGCAGGCGCCGGATATCCGCTCTCTGACGGCTTCGAGCCGCGCCTTGAGGGACTCAGCTTCGCTCATGAATTTTCCGTTTCGACCGCGCTACTTCTTGTCCTTGGGTTCGACATAGCTCTGCCTGTGCTGGACGACCAGCAGTTTCGGATCGATCTTGTCTCCCAGCCCGACGATCTTGACCTGGATCTTGCGCCGCTTGCCTTCCCTGCGGGTGTTCGACGGAGAGTATCCGAGACTGTACATGTTCCGGACCAGCGCCGAGATCGACTGCATCACCGAGGGGATCTCGCCCGGGAAGGTGACGGGGAAGTACTGACCGCCGGTCGATGTGGCGAACGTCTTGAGCGTATTCTGGGCCTGAAGCAGCGTCATCCTGTCGGGAATGCCGTAGAGCTCAAGGCCGCGCCCCGGATCCAGCGCCTGATCAAAACGCTTGAGGAACATGTTTCCGGTTCCGATTACGTAAATCGGCACGCCGGAGTTCTCCACGATCTTTCTCGCCTCGTCGTAATTGATCTTGCTGAACGTATCCAGTCCCGACGCGACCAGCAAAATCGCCGTCCTCGCATTGACTTCGTAGAGGCCCGCGTATTCGGTCTTCTCGGTCTGATTGTCCTCCAGCACCACGCTGTCGCCGACGCCGCCCCTCAGCACGAACTTGAGCGAATCGAAGAGATTGCTCTCGCTGAAGGCCGGATTGTTTCTGATCAGCAGATTGATGGCCGCCATCAGCTTGCCACGGTCGTCGGTGAAGTCCACCAGCGGAGTCGGCCTGATGTCATAGGCCACGATCGAAATGAAGTCCTTGGGCTGGACGAAGGAGTTGACGAACTGATAGGCCGGGCGCAGGATCTCGATGCGTCCCGGTTCGAAGAATCCGCCCGTCGCGCTCCCCAGCAGATCGACCAGCTTGCTGTATTCGAGCAGCAGGACCATCGTTACCGGGGCCTCCGGCGTCGAGAAGTTCTCGAGGTCCTGCTTGACGCCGTCCTCGTATATCTCGAAGTTCTCCTTCCGCAACCCCTGCAGGATGCCGCCGGTCTTCTTGTTGTAGATGACCGCCTCGACGTTGACCAGATCCGTGCCGATCGCGATGCTGGCCGGCGGAACAGTCTTGTCGACCTTCTTCTCCTCCTGCTTCTCCTGTTCCTGAGGATCCCCACTGGCCTTCGGATTCTTCTTCTGCTTCTCGGAGGTCTTACGGCCCGCCTGAGCGAAAGCCGGCTCGCCCTCCGTCAAAAGCACCGGCCCGATGGCCAGTCCCATCACCACTACTGCCATCAGCAACGCCGTTATTCTTCTCTTCATATTCAATTCCTCTTGTGCGGATCCATCGCCGCTTCAAACCAGTCAGCTCAGCCGACAGTTAATTCGTTCACAGGTCGATTCAGTGTATCAAATGCCGCACCTACATGAAAGTTGGCCGGCTTTCCAGCCTCGCCACTCCCTCCGCATCAGTAAAATTACTGAGCCATCCGAATTATTGAACGCGGATTTACGAAATTTCGGATTTTCAGGTAAAAATAATCTTATGGCAATTGCTTATAAGTGTTGGTACTATTGGTTTTAGAGCTTTAGGGCCGCCTCGCGGGCTGATCGAGGTTGAAATCCCGGACGGAGATATGCTAGTTTCTCGCATTGATTATGACGCTTGTCGTCGGGGGTTCTGTACCCTATTCCCCCCAACGGCGATCAAGTGGTGATTCTTAAATTATCGCACGCTGACAATATGTGCCCATTATCCAGTGTTGCTGATTCCGGCCGTGTTTCGCACTGCGTGCGGCCGGCGACACACGGGAGTCCTGACAATGATCGAGGATAAGCGTTTTTATACTTTTGTTTTTGCTCCGACAGCCAAATCTCAGCTCAGGAAGCTGAATGTTCATCATAACGTCATATATCTTATTCTGGGGTTCGCCGCGATCGGCCTGCTGACCGTCACATACGGAGCCTGGCGTCTGGCCAACCACGCCATGCTCGTCGCCAAACTGAACATGACCGTTCAGGAGAATCGCCGGCTGCGCGAGCAGAACCAGGAAGCGGAGAGCAAGTACGATCTGATCAAGACCCGTCTGGCTGCTCTCGATACCACTCAGCGCAAACTGGCCGAGACTTCAGGCATCAGCCGCCAGGCCGATATCAGCAGCAACATCGGTCAGGGAGGTCCCGACAGCGACGCCAGTCTCTCGGATATCGAACGCGCCACTGCCGCACTCGAAGCCGAACTTCGGACCATCAAGGACGTCTTCGACAAGGACCAGGTCAAACTCTCTTCGACACCGACCGGCTGGCCTGTCCGCGGATACATCACCGACGGTTTCGGCATGCGTCGTAATCCCTTCGGCGGCAGAAGCACTGAAATGCACGCCGGACTCGACATCGCCACCAATCACGGTACCGCCATCGAATCAACCGCCGACGGTATTGTCATCTTTTCAGGCCCGTATGCCGGATACGGCAACGTCGTCGTCATCGACCACGGCTATGGCATCACCACCCGGTACGCTCATATGTCCAGTATCAGCGTCTCGGTCGGCGATCACGTCACCAGAGGCAAACAGATCGGCGCCGTCGGTTCAACCGGACGATCCACCGCTCCGCATTGCCACTACGAGGTCAGACTCCACGACCGACCCGTCAACCCGCTCAATTACATTTCCGTTGGAAGATCTTAACCTTCCGGACTTGAAACTTTATCGTGAAAAGGCCCGTAGTAATTACGGGCCTTTTCACGTACACTGTAGCAACTTTACAGACTGATATTAGTAAATAATGCTGGATGAATAATGCTGGGTGGAAAAATAGAAAGAGTAGCAGGATGGATAACGCCTGACGGAGTATCGGGCTGAACCTTGTCATCTGGAGACCATCGTTGCGGTCAACCGCAGCGAGATCAATGAAGAGCATTGAATCCGGCATCAGTATCGGATCCTTCACAAAACTTCATGACCGCTCCACGGCTCGCCGTGACGGATTTCATCGATCCCGTTCCGGGACCTGAGACCCCGCGCCCGCCGACAAGCCAACCTGTAAATAAGAACAAAGATTTAAATTTACCACTTTGCTGAGGGTGACTTCGTGAGCCCACTGAGTGGGCGACAGACATCCAATAACCACATCTCAGAGGAGGTTGCTTATGCAATCAGCATCCAGGATGTTGCGTACCTGTCTGCTGCTGTTCGGAATTCTGATTATTCCTGCGACAGCGGCTTTCGGGCAGACTTATACGGCAACATTTACAGGTACAGTCAGCGATCCGAACGGGTCGGCTGTTCCGAATGTCAAGGTAATTGCGGTCAATCAGGGAACCAAACTGGAGTACACCGCGCAGACCAATTCATCGGGAGTCTACACGATCCCCTTCCTGCCCGTGGGGAACTATGTCCTGACGATCGAGGCCGCCGGATTCAAGAAGCTGGTTTCGAACGATATCAAGCTGGAGGTCAACCAGACGGCGAGAGTCGATCTGCGGCTGGAGATCGGCGCGGTGACCGAGGTGGTCAACGTGCAGGACG
>CALBSU010000714.1 GCA_937967285.1 uncultured Acidobacteriota bacterium | reverse complement strand
GCGACGATGCGTTCGAATTGATTTATCACTTCGCCGTAGGCTCTGCGGGCCAGATCGTCGATCACCCCGCCGCAGAGCGTGATCTGGAAGAGCATCTCGTAGACGGCCTGCTCGACGGTCAGTTCGGCGAACGGCGGGCGCCGTTCGATCAGCCGCGAACGGACGAAATCGAGGTCTCGCCGGATGCCGCGATAGGTCGTCCTGAGCAGCCAGTCGATGCGGCCGTTCTCGAGCGTGGTGAAGATCCGCGCGGCCAGGACATGATTCGGGAACCGGGACAGTGCGAGTTTGTAATCGGCGGTTTCGATCCGTTCCGGCTCGAGTTCCGGCCTCACCCTGAGCCCGAGATGCTCGACGTTCGAGTACTGAACGTACTCGGCTTCATCGAGCGCTTCGGCCATGCGGCGCGACTCCTTCTGCTCGTAATACTTGTCGATCTCCTGCAGCGCGGCGCGAATGTCGGAGGTGCCGATCGATCGCGTCCCGAACTCGACCTGACCCGAAGCGTGGGCGGCGAGCACCTTGTAGAGCCTGAAATCGTCCTCGGGAGAGCCGAATTCGGCGATCACCGACGGCAACTGGATGGTGTGCCCGTCGTTGATGCGCGACTCTTCGGGGATCGAACCGAGCGGAGCGATGACCATTTCGCGTCCGGTCAGCCCCTCGACGTAGAGCCTCAGCAGGTGCGAGATGTTCTCGAGCGAGATCCCGTCGTGCGCTCCGCGCAGCGAGTCCTGACTGGACTTGGATTCGAGCGCGTAATAGGCCTGCGCCTTCCGCCTGTCCTGCCGGTGGAGATCCGCGCCCTCTCGCGCCCACGCCTGAAACTGATCGAGCGAGGCCGAGACGAGGGCTCGCGGCGAACTCTTGAAACATTCGAGCGCGATGTAGACGTTCTGCGCCGACAGCTCCTCGACGACATCGAGCACGGAATCGACCCGCTCCGGAGCCCGCTTCTTCTGCGTCATCGTGAGCTGGGAGATCACCTTGGGAGTCAGTTTGAGGAAGTCGTAGACGATCGCGTTGCCTTCCTCGGCGACCTTGCGTGTGACGCGGCTCCACTTCTCGAAGCTCTCGGCGCCGCCGATCTCGATGACCGAGCGTGCAGAGCGGAAGTACTGGAGAGCCGTGGCGCCGCCGCGTTCGAGGAAGAAGGCCGTCTGGCCGCAGAGTTCGAGAAGATCCTCGGGGCGCCTGACGAAATCGAGTCCGTCGCCGACGGCCGAGAGGAATTCGGCGGCCGTCGCTCCGGTCCGCTGCGCGAAGCTCTCCGCCAGATTGAGCACCGGCTCGACCGGCGCCGAATCCGATTCGAAGTGTTCGAGCGCGGCCAGCGCACGCGGAGCCGCGGTCAGGACCTCTGTGCTGTGCTTGACCGACCGGTGCGCCACCTCGACCGCGATCTCGAAGAGCCTGACTGCCGATTTCTCGTCGCGGAACGAAGCGACCATCTCAGGAGCCTGCCTGAAGGTGGTCAGCGCCGCCACCGGCGAGAGAACGATCTGTTTGGTGCAGAGCGTGACCAGAAGGGACCGGATCCGCTCCGGCAATGGTTCGAGGATCCCGGAAGAATAGCGGAAGAACTCTGACGCTTCCTCGACATTGTTGGTCGCGATCCGCCGGCCCAGATCCGCCCAGTTTCGCAGATCTCCGTTCTCGAGCAGGCGCGCGACATCGGGGACGGTCTTGAAGAAGTCCATCGCCACCTTCGGCGAGATACTCATCAGCGATGCGCCGGTGTCGACCGTCACCCAGCCGCGCTCGTGCGGCTTGAGCCCCATCTTAATCGCCATCGCTTCGACCGTGCTTCGAGTCAGCCCCTTCAACAGCGATCCCGCAAATCCTTTTCGATCTTCAGACATAAATGAATTGTAAACACCCTGGCCGGGGATCAGTTTCCAGTTGCCAGTTTCCAGTTTCCGGTATTGCGCAATGCTCCGGCAAATTCAGTGGGCCATGATGCGATGGCGAATAACACGAATCGTTCATAATTCCGGAAACTGGCCACTGGAAACTACTACTAAATTACCGTAGTAACGATCTCGCGGATGCTCCTCTGGAGTTCCTCGTCATCGGTGATGGGGCTGGCGATAGCGATTTCACAGGCGGTGACAGGTTCGACTCCGCGCGCGATCATCTGGCCGGCATAGACCAGCAGGCGGGTCGAGACTCCTTCTTCGAGTCCGTGGCCCTTGAGATTGCGAACCTTCTCTCCGATTTTGACAAGGTCCCGGGCGACCGATTCGGCGACTCCGCCCTCGTGTGCGACGACCTGCGTTTCAGCCTCGGCCGGCGGATAATCGAAGTCGATTGAAAGGAATCGCTGACGGGTCGACTGCTTGAGATCCTTGAGCACGCTCTGATAACCGGGGTTATACGAGATGACGAGCATGAAATCCTCGGGAGCGTTGAGCAGAATGCCCAGCTTTTCGACCGGCAGGATGCGGCGGTCGTCGGTCAGAGGATGGATCAGCACGATCGTGTCCTTGCGCGCCTCGACCACCTCGTCGAGGTAGCAGATCGCGCCATGCCTGACGGCTGTCGTCAGCGGTCCGTCGTGCCAGACCGTGTCGTCGCCCTCGAGCAGAAACCGTCCGACGAGGTCCGTCGCCGAGAGGTCCTCGTGGCAGGCCACGGTGATCAGCGGGCGCCCCAGTCGATAAGCCATCGCCTCGACGAATCGCGTCTTGCCGCAACCCGTCGGGCCTTTCAACATGACCGGAAGTTTGGCCTTGTACGCCGTTTCGAAGATCGAGACTTCGTCCTTGATATTGACGTAATAAGGTTCGCGCGTGATGCGATACCGGTCGATGGACTGCTCTTTAGTCAAAACTGATTCAGATCGAGTTTGAGTCATCTTTAGTTGTTGATACCTGCCTGGTTGAATTCTATATGTTAATATTGCAGTTTCATCTTAGCACTGAACCGCGTGGTTTGTCAGTCTTTTACTGATGAAAGGGAGCGCCGGGCGCTGTTCCCGGCTGGAATTAAAGGAGTTATATGATTGCGGTGGCGATGAGCGGCGGCGTGGACAGTTCAACGGCCGCGGCTTTGTTGAAGGGTCAGGGGCATGAGCTGGTCGGCTTTTCGATGCAGCTCTGGAACCAGCGCCGGATCAATGTCGGTCCGGACGGCGAGCCGCTGCCTTCCCGGTGCTGTTCGCTCGACGACCTGTACGATGCCAGAACGGTCGCGACGAAGCTCGGATTTCCCTTCTATGTCGTGAATCTCGAGGACGAATTCGAGCGCGACGTGGTCCGTCCTTTCGTGGCGAATTATCTGGAAGGGCTGACGCCGAGTCCGTGCGTGGCGTGCAATTCATTTCTGAAGTTCGACAAGCTGGTCGAGCTGGCAAGGAACGTCGACGCGCTGAAGGTCGCGACTGGCCATTACGCGCGAGTCAGACAGGATGAGAAGTCGGGGCGCTGGCTGCTGCTGAGGGCGGTCAACCGGGCAAAGGATCAGAGCTATTTCCTCTTCGAACTGACTCAGGAGCAGCTCGGGTACGCCCATTTCCCGCTCGGCGAGATGACGAAGGAAGAGGTGCGCGCGATCGCGGCCGAGGCCGGGCTGCCGACGGCTCACAAGCCGGAAAGCCAGGAGATCTGCTTCATTCCGGACGGAAACTATGCGCGATTCATCGAAAGATATCTCGAGGAGGATTCGAGAGAACTGCCCGTGCTCAACGGCGTTACCGGCGCGAAGAACCTCGATGGCGCATTGCCGGAGCCGGGCGAGATAGTCACAACCGCCGGCGAGGTTTTAGGGATGCATCAGGGCATCCACCGGTACACGGTCGGGCAGCGCAAGGGGCTGGGAATATCAGCGGCCGATCCGCTCTATGTCGTTCAGGTCGACGCGAAGAACAATCGCGTCGTGGTCGGTGGTCGCGACGACCTGCTCAGACGGGAGATGGTCGTGCGCCGCGTCAACTGGATCGCGTTCGATGAACTGACGACGCCCGTCCGGGCGGCGGTCAAGATCAGGTCGCGCGCCGAGGAGGCGCCGGCCGTGCTGAGCCGGCAGGATGACGGATCGGTCCTGGTCACATTCGACGAACCGCAGCGCGCGGTGACGCCGGGTCAGGCCGCCGTCTTCTACGACGGAGATATCGTGGTCGGCGGCGGATGGATCGCCTGAGGAGAGAGATGGCCGCCGAACGCCCCCTCAGACTGAGCGCCGATGAGATGCGCCGGATCGGATACCGCGTCATCGACGAGATCGTCGATCACTTTCAGAACGTGGCCGAAAAGCCGGCGATGAATCTGTCGTCAAGACGAGACCTCGAAACACGGCTGCGCGAAGCCCTGCCGGAAGGGCCCGCTGATTTCGATTCCCTGCTTGAAAAACTGAAGGTCGACGTCTGGTCGAACATCGGCAATCTCAACCATCCCCGCTTCTTCGCATTCATCCCCAGTCCGAGCAACTTCATCAGCGTCATGGCCGACGCGCTGGCTTCCGGATTCAATCCGTTTTCAGGGACGTGGCTCGAAGGTTCGGGTCCGGCGCAGATCGAACTGGTGGCGATCGACTGGCTGCGGCAGGCCTGCCGGCTGCCGGAATCGGCCGGAGGGCTTTTCGTCTCGGGCGGGTCGGTCGCCAACCTGACGGGGCTGATCGCCGCCCGGCATATCCGGCTCGATGACCGGACGGAGAAGGCGACGGTCTATTTTTCCGACCAGACACATTCCTCCGTCGAGCGGGCGCTGAGGATCATCGGATTCCTCCCGGACCAGTTCAGAAAGATCGAATCGGACGGCGAATTCCGGCTCGACCCGTCGGCGCTCGCCGACAGCATCGCAAGCGACAGAGCAGCCGGTCTGAGGCCGTTCTGCGTCATCGCCAACGCCGGGACGACCAACACCGGCGCGGTCGATCCGTTCCGTGAGATCTCGACGATCTGCCGGCGCGAGGGGCTGTGGCTGCATATCGACGGCGCATACGGAGCGGCGGCCGCGCTCAGCGACCGCGCTTCAAGGCTGCTCGACGGCATGGAACTGGCCGATTCGATCTCGCTCGACCCGCACAAGTGGCTCTTTCAGCCTTATGAGATCGGTTGCGTGCTGGTCCGCGATTTCGGCCACCTCAAGCGCGTGTTCCACATCCTGCCCGAATATCTGAAGGACGTGCAGCGGGCCGACGAGGAGGTCAACTTCTGCGACTACGGCATTCAACTGACGCGCGGTTTCCGCGCCCTCAAGCTGTGGATGTCGATCAAAACCTTCGGAGCGGCGGCCTTCAGAACAGCGATCGACCACGGCATCGATCTGGCCGAGGAGGCGGAAAGGATCATCCGTTCGAGAAGCGAATTCGAGGTGCTCTCGCCCGCCAGCCTGGCGATCACTGCTTTCAGGTTCGCGCCCGGGGAGGCCGGCGACGCGCTGCTCAACCGGATCAACCGGCGGATCGTGCAGGAGACAATGACCGCAGGCCTTGCGGTCGTCACCTCGACCACGCTCAACGGCAGAGTCGCCCTGCGACTCTGCACCATCAACCCGGTCACGACTGCAGACGACATCAGACTGACCCTCGACCATCTGGCCGAAATCGGCCGGTCGATCTACCTGGAGATGAAGAACCATGAGTGAAGTTCGCGTCAAACTGAACCTGGC
This sequence comes from uncultured Acidobacteriota bacterium, assembly GCA_937967285.1. GTDB lineage: Bacteria > Acidobacteriota > Blastocatellia > RBC074 > RBC074 > JADJXM01. Next base: position 563 of record CALBSU010000714.1, on the reverse strand, counting down.
CGAAGGGTTCCGTACCCGGATCGAAAGCGACAATCATAAATTGATCGCGGATGAACCCACATCCAAGGGCGGAAAGGACGAAGGGATGTCTCCGTACGAAATGCTCCTCTCGGCCCTCGGCGCATGCACCGCCATGACGCTCAAACTCTACATCGAACGCAAGCAACTGCCGATCACGGACGTCGAGGTACTGCTCACCTTCGATCGCATCCATGCCGACGACTGCGAGTCGTGCTCAGAGGAAGAGATTACCGGCAAGGACAAGATCCAGTACATCAGCAGGCTCATCTATATTACAGGTGAGGTGACAGAGGAACAGAAGGAACGTCTGCTCTACATCGCCGGGCGCTGCCCCGTCCATATCACTCTGCACAGCAACCCGCACGTCGAGGATGCGATAATAGTAAAAAAGTAGAAAGTAGAAAGTAGAAAGTAGAAAGTAGAAAGTGCGAAACGATTTTGCTAATTGCGTGGTTGCAAATTTAGTGATTTTTCAGGACGAATCTTTTCACTTTCTACTTTCTACTTTCTACTTTTTACTTTCTACTTTCTACTTTATACTG
>CALBSU010000713.1 GCA_937967285.1 uncultured Acidobacteriota bacterium | reverse complement strand
TCGGCACCACTCCAGTTTCCCTCCGGTCAGGTTGCGCCCCTCGCCGCGCTGGCCCGTCTCGGTCGCCTGAAAATACCGGCTCACGTCCCATGACTTCCGGTCGTCCATCTCCGGCCGCAGGTCCTCCATCGTCAGCCCGCGGTGAAAGATCTTGCCCAGGCTGGCCGTGAAGTATCCGTTCTCTTTGAATAACTGAGGCATCGTCACCACATCCGGGATCGTCGTCCTGAATTTGGTCGAATTGTCCAGAATCCTGGTCGAGTCCGGTCGCAGGCCGGTCAGAAACGATGTCCGACTAGGATTGCAGACCGGATACTGGCAGTAGGCATTGTCGAAACGCACGCCCTCGGACGCCAGTTTGTCGATGTTCGGAGACTTGACCACCGGACTCCCGTAAGTTCCGAGATCGCGCCTCAGATCGTCGATTACTATGAAGACGACGTTCGGCTTCGTATCTGCTTTCTCGATTCGCGCCGAGCCCGATGCCGCGAGGAACAATATCCCCGCCAGACAAATTATTTTCCTGATTTTCATCGCTATCCCCGGGTTGCCGGCGAGCCGCCGACCAGAATTTTATGGATGTCCCGAGACTATAGCTGTAACCAATGCGGATTGAAAAGAGTGGAAACGGCTGAGTTGATTCGTGAAATGAAAAAAGCCGCTCAAAACGAGCGGCTTTTTTCTGAATTTGGTTGCGGGGGAGGGATTTGAACCCTCGACCTTTGGGTTATGCTTACCACTTCGACTTTCGTCGCCTGTATAAAACAGTTTGTGGTCTGGACTTTCCCTTCACCCTTCCGATGTGCAATCACATCAGGTTAGGGTGCCTCCCATCAAGTCTCTACACCTTCCGTCAGAAATCGACGGCTTGGCTCGGGATTACCACTGCCTGAGGCTTCCCCGAATTTGAGAGGTCATCACATGCGAGTTTCCTTGCATGCCGCCCATTGCAGGATCATATCCCAAGCGTCGCGATAATCGGCAGATTTCGGTTTTCGTTGACGTCTATCTGCTTCAACAAGATGTATTTCACTTGCGTATGTCAGAAAAACATCAACTGGTATGACATAGAACAAATCAAGATCATCGATATAAGCAAGGGCAAAATCGAAGTCAGATACCTGGTAACTTTCTCTCAGCATCTGACGACGATTTGTCTTTGTCCGCCGGTTATCAACAACGTAATTCTTTCGTTGCTTGTCAAACCATGCGTGCTTAACCTGGATCCTGACTAGTACTGAACTTACATCGAAGATCAGATCATATGGCAATCTGTCTCCGAGTGGGACCGAAACCCCCCAGCCGCGCTTCAGTGCTTGAAGTACGGCTGATTGTTCAGCTATGTCACCTTTGAGCTTGGTATTCAAACTACGATCCTGCGGAATCGAGCCCAACGAGCTACCTGGCTGCTCCACCCCGCGTCAAAGAACGAAAAGGCATAATCACATACGAATCCTGCTTTGTCAACCGACCCGGGCGGCGAATCGAGATGTATCTGGAATCTGTAAAATCTCGGTTAAATCGTTCTTATAAGTTGGTATGACGTGGGGATCAATGTAGAATGCGTATGTCAATTACATCCGACTGCGACACTCACTGGGAAAACCGGCAGCGGATGTCTAATCGGTCAAAATATATTCAGAATACAGAGACGACCGGCGCGTGGATGCAGACACTCGCATCTCAGCGCGGCGAAGTCTGTTTAATTGCGAACGAGGAAGAGATCATGAAAGCCACCCCATCGATCAGGGCCGGAGTCCGCGCCCGCGTCATAACATTCTCGATCATCACGTTGTTAATGATCGCCGTTGTGTCGATCGTTTTCAGAACGACGCATACGAATGCGGCGGCCTCGGAGTTGTTCATCTCGGAGTACGTCGAGGGATCTGGCAACAGCAAAGCGATCGAGATCTACAACGGGACCGGGGCGTCGGTCGATCTGGCGGCGGGCAGCTACAACCTGCAATATTATTTCAACGGCAGCACGTCGGCCGGGCTGACGATCAATCTGACGGGAACGGTGGCCAATGGCGATGTATTTGTCGTGGCGCAGTCGAGCGCTGACGCCGCGATCCTGGCGCAGGCGGATCAGACAAACGGCTCTGGCTGGTTCAACGGCGACGACGCGGTGGTGCTGAGAAAAGGCACGACGATCATCGACGTGATCGGACAGATCGGTGCCGATCCGGGCAGTGAGTGGGGGGGCGGGAACACATCGACGGCGGACAACACGATTCGGCGCAAGTCTACGATCTGCGCGGGCGATACGGACGGTTCGAATGTCTTCGATCCATCGGTTGAATGGGACGGGTTTGCTAACAATACTTTCGACGGCCTGGGAGCGCACACTGCCAGTTGCGGCTCCGTCAATCAGCCGGTCACGCCGACCTGCCCGATGAATCTGAGCACGATGTCGGGCTCTGCCGCTTCGACAGGCGTCAGCGCGACCGATGCGGACGGCAAGGTGACCGGAGCGACGATCGCTTCGATAACCCCTCTGAATCCGGGAACGATCTCGCTCGGCAGCTTCGTTGCCGCGGCGTCGACCGGAGGGACGGCAACAGCGCAGCTCAATGTCGGGGCGGCGACGCCTCCGGGAGTCTATTCCGTCAAGATCACCTGGTCGAATGACGATGCGCCTACGCCGCAGACTGCGGACTGCACAGTCAATGTTCAGGTCAACCCGGGCGGAACGACCTTCATTCACACGATTCAGGGGACGGTTGAAACGCCGAATTTCTCGGGGCTGAATGTCATGATCGAGGGGATCGTCGTCGGCACGGTTCCCGGGTTTGGAGGATTCTTCGTCGAGGAAGAGGATGCCGACTGGGACGGGGACGCGAACACCTCTGAGGGCATCTTCATATTCGATCCCGATCTCTCGCCTGCGGTGGCGATCGGCGACAAGGTTCAGGTTACGGGTACGGTCGGCAATTTCCCTGTCAACCCCGGCGCAACACAGTTGACCAGCGTATCAATTAATATAGTCAGTTCCGGCAATCCTCTGCCGAGTTCGGTGACGATCGCGCTGCCGGTGGCGACTACGCCAGAAGCCGCCTTCGAGAAGGTCGAGGGGATGCGCGTCAATTTCACTCAGACGCTCTATGTGACGGAGAATTTCAGTCTCGGCAGGTTTGGCGAGCTCGGGTTGTCGACGCAGCGTCTCTACATTCCGACCAATGAGGTCGATCCGAACGATAGTCCTGCCTCAGGGACGACGACCTCGGGCAACAGCAATGCGGCGGGGGTGGCGGCGCTGGCGGCGTACAACGACAGGAATCAGATCGTTCTGGATGACGGCACGACGCAGCAGAATCCGAATCCGATTCCGTTCATCGGGCCGGGCGATTCGACTATCCGGCTGGGCGATTCGGTGGCGAATCTGAGCGGGGTCATGCATTTCGGATTCGGCGTCTACCGGATTGAGCCGAACACGGCGCCGTCGTTCACGTCATTGAATCCGAGGCCCGCAAGCCCCGATCCGGTCGGCGGAACGGTCAAGGTGGCCTCCTACAACGTTCTCAACTTTTTCGCGACTACGGGCGGCAGAGGCGCGTCAAACGCGGCGGAGCTGACCCGCCAGCTCGGCAAGCTGATACCGTCGCTCGTCGCCCTGGATGCCGATGTGATCGGCCTGGTCGAGCTGGAGAAGGGGACAGCCGCGACTCCGGATGCCGCGGTCAACCTGCTGGTGGCGGAACTGAATGCGGTTCTCGGAGCGGGAACATACGCGGCAGTTGCAACTCCGGCGGCGATTTACGATCCGGTCAGTCCGGTCGGAACCGACACCGAGATCAAGTCCGGAATGATCTACCGGCCCGCCAGGGTCATGCCGGTCGGAGCGCCGCTGACAGATACTGTCGCGCCGGTCGGGACATACAGTCGTGCCCCGATCGCTCAGATGTTCAGAGAGATCGCGACCGGCGAGCAGTTCAGCGTCGTCGTCAATCACCTGCGATCGAAGTCCTGTACGGGATCGCCGGCGGGCGAGGATGCCGACGAGAGCACCGGGCAGGGCTGTTACAACGCGCGCCGCCGTGATCAGGTTCTGAAGATGCTCGACTTCGTCAACGCATCGCTGGTCCCGGTCGATCCGGATGTGGTTGTGGTCGGAGATTTCAACGCCTACGCGCAGGAAGATCCGATCGATGCGCTGAGGGCAGCCGGTCTGATCGATCTGATCGAAGCCTTCGTGCCGGCGGCTTCCAGGTATTCCTACCAGTTCGACAGCGAAATCGGGCTGCTCGATCATGCCTTCGTGACGCCCTCATTGGCCTCGAAGGCGACCGGATCGACGGTCTGGCACATCAACTCGGATGAGCCTTTCGTCTTCGATTACAACACCGAGTTCAAAACCGACGACAGGTACTTTCCGACGCCTTATCGTTCGGCCGATCACGATCCGCTTCTCCTCGGATTTCAGTTCACCAATCGACCTGCCGGCGGCGCAATGGCCGTCTCAACGTCGGGCGGAGCCGTTGTCTGCACGGGAGGGGGCGATGTCGTACAGGTGACGGCCACGATCCCGAACAACACTGTTGCCGGTCAGACGACGACTTTCACGGCCTCGCTGCCTCCGCAACTGCTCGCACTGCCGGGCACCTGCGAAGTCGCTGCCGGAACCTGCAATGTCGTCGATGCCTCGACCGTGACCTGGACCGGAACCATTCCCGCGGGCGGATCGGTGACGATACGCTATAAGGCTCAGATCGCGGACGGGCTGCCTCCGTCAACCCAGGCCTGCATCACTTCGACCTCGAAACTGGGAGCGCTCTCTCCGGAATCGTTTACGGCCTGCATCCGGACAGACTGTCCGGCCACGGGGCCGGGTACGCCGATCCCGACCGAAAACGGAGTCGCGAACGATCAGAAACCGGGCAGCATCCTGATCTACAACCTCTTCACGTCATCGACCAACGCCAATCTCGAGAACACGCGGATCAACCTGACCAATATCGATCCGTCGAGGAACGCCTATGTTCACCTCTTCTTCGTGGATGGCGCGTCGTGTTCGGTGGCTGACATGTTCATCTGTCTGACGCCGAACCAGACGACCAGCTTCCTGGCCTCGGACTTCGATCCGGGGACCACGGGCTACCTCGTCGCCGTGGCGGTCGATGCTGACGGATGCCCGGTCAATTTCAATTATCTGATCGGAGACGCCTACGTCAAATTCGCGTCGGGCCACGCCGCGAACCTGTCGGCGATCTCGGTGGCGGCAAGGGCGGGCGGCCTGCCGGCCTGCGGAGGCTTCTCGGTCGAGACTGCGCTCAGATTCGACGGAATCAGCTACGACGTGCTGCCGCAGGTGCTGGCGGCGGACAACATCCCGAGCCGCGTCGATGGTAACGAGACGATGCTGGTGCTCAACCGGATCGGCGGAAACCTGGCGATCGGAGCCGCAAGGCTGGCGCCGCTCTTCGGCCTGCTATACGACGATGCCGAGAACGGTCTCAGTTTCACGCTCAATCCCGGCACATGCCAGTATCGCGTGGTTCTGAGCAACACCGCGCCGCGGACGGTGCCGAGGTTCGAGCAGTTCATCCCGGCCGGCCGG
>CALBSU010000712.1 GCA_937967285.1 uncultured Acidobacteriota bacterium | reverse complement strand
TCCTTGCGCTGGCGCTCCTCGGCCGTCGGCTGCTTGAATGACGGGCCGATCCGTTCCTCTTTCGTGAAGTAGATGGCGTTGGGAGCGCTCTTTTCGGAGATCTGCGCGACGCGCTCCGAGAGTCCCGTCAGCACCGCTCCGACCATGACGACGACCGAGGTGCCGATGACCACTCCGATCAGCGTCAGCGCAGAACGCAGTTTATGCGAACGAAGCGAATCGATGACGGTTGTGAACGTGTCCTTGAGAAGCTGCTTGTCCATCTCATTCCTTCCTCAGCGCGTCGATCGGATTGAGCCTCGAGGCCCGGCGCGCGGGTACGACGCCGAAGATCAGCCCGACCGAGGTCGAAACGAGAAACGCCGCCGCGACGGCCCAGGCGGGCAGACTGAGCGGAAATCCGGATAGTTTCGCCGCCGAAAAGATCAGCAATCCGGCCACTCCGATTCCGATGACCCCGCCGACCAGCGTGAGCATCGTCGATTCGATCAGGAACTGCGCCAGAATATCGCTCCGCCGGGCGCCGATCGCCAGCCTGATCCCGATCTCGCGCGTCCGCTCAGTGACGGAGGCGAGCATCATATTCATGACCACGATCCCGCCGACGACCAGACCGATCGCCGTCAGCGGATAAAGTACAACGGCCACAACGCCGGCGATCCTTCCGGCAAACGCCTCGACGCTCCTGGCCGTGATGAAGCTGAAGTTGTCGTCCTCCTGCGGCTCGAGCCCGCGGATAAGCCGCATCTCGAAGCGGACGCGGTCCTCGACGTCTTCCGTACTCATCTCGATCCCGTCGCGAGCCTTGACCAGCAGACTGATCGATCGGGATCGCGCTCCGAATATCTTGGCGAAAGTGCCCAGCGGCAACTGGACGAAGCCGTCCTGCGATGCACCGAAAGACGAACCGAGCGGTTCGGCCACTCCGATCACCTGGTACTCTGCCGAGCCGACCTTGATCATCTGGCCGATCGGATCCCGATCGGGAAAGAGAAACTCATCGACATCAGCGCCGATAATGCAGACCGACCGGCGATATCGGTCATCGAAATCGGTCAGTTCCCGCCCCCGCGCGATCTTGATCGAGGTCAGCGTCACTGAATTCGCCGTCACTCCCCTGATGGCCACCCCGTTGAGCGTCTTGTTCGCCCGCTGGACGGGCAGCGCGGCAGAGACTTCAGCTCCGACCTCGAACTGCCCCTCGAGCTTCGACCGCAGCGCTTCAAGCTCACCGATTGTGATATCGGGCCGCTTCGCCTGCGCCTCGACAAAAGCCTGTCCGTCGCCGATGAAGTCCTGAAACGATGCCTTCTCGACCTGCACCACGCCGCCCTTGAGAGAAGATGCCGTGTTTGAAATGAATGTCTGAGCGCCCTCGAGCAGCGCCGCCACCAGCGTTACGACCGCGATTCCTATGACGATCCCGATAACCGTCAGGATCGAACGCAGTCGATTGGCCACAATCGCCGCCGCGGCCACCTGAATTTCCTCGTTCCAACGCGATAACCCCAGATTCACTAGCTGCCCGTTGCCCTTTCCGATTAATCGGCTGAGTTGTTTAATTGCCTGAGAGTCTTGAATTTTATTATGGTCCGCAAAATAATGCATATTGTTCACGGTTTCTTCAAACTTTTTACACTCTCTATTTTAAAAGCTCAAAAATGATCATCGACGGTTCAACAGTAGCGGTCATCACCGGAGCCGGATCGGGCATCGGGCGTGCGCTGGCGATTAATCTGGCCCGGCGGGGATCGACGCTTGCGCTGGCTGACATCAATTCCGCGGGTCTCGAGGAGACCGATCGGATGATCGGGGCTTCCGGCGCCGAGCGTTCGATTCATGTCCTCGATGTCTCCGACCGCGAGAGATATGCCGAATTCGCGGCGGAAGTGACCCAACGCCACGGCGAGCCGAGCCTGCTGGTCAATAATGCCGGCGTCGCTCTGGCGGGGACAACCGATGAGGTATCGATCGAGGATATCGAGTGGCTGATGGGGATCAATTTCTGGGGCGTTGTCTACGGCGTCAAATTCTTCCTCCCCGCGTTGAGGAACCGGCCCCGCTCGCACATCGTCAATATCTCATCGGTCTTCGGGATGATCGGGCCACCGGGTCAGGCGGCCTATTCAGCCAGCAAGTTCGCGGTTCGCGGCTTCACCGAGACGCTCCGTCACGAACTCGCCGGAAGCAACGTCGGCGTCTCAGTCGTCCACCCGGGCGGGATCGCAACCAACATCGCCCGGGACGCAAAGCTCGGCCGTGATGCCGATTCGTCGGCATACGACCGGGAGCGGAGCAATTTCGACAAGGTTGCCAGAACCACGCCCGACGCCGCGGCTCGACGCATAGTCAGAGGAATCGAAAGTGGCGAGGACCGGATTCTGATCGGCTTCGACGCCGGCGTTATCGACCGCCTCCAGCGGTTGATGCCGGTCAGGTACTGGAAGGTGATGGGAAAACTGCTCGAACTGAGCACTCGGGATAAATAATCATATGGCAAGCTGGCAGGCGAAAGTCGCATCATCATTAATACGCGCGACGATCAAGCGCAAACCCGCCGGGGACCTCGAGCGGCTGATCAAGGTGACGCGTGAACGGCTCGAACCACCGAAATTCCTGCTCCGCAGGGTCCCGCGGGGAGCCCGGATCGACCTGGTCAACGAAAACGGAGTGAAGGGGGAATGGACGGGCTGGGGCGAGAAGACAGACCGGACTCTCTACTACGTTCACGGGGGCGGCTACGTCGCGCTCTCGCCGGTCGTCTACCGTGCGTTCCTGCTCGGCCTTGCAAGGACGTGCCCCGTCAGGACCTTCGCGGTCGATTACAGGCTGGCGCCCGAGCACGTCTTTCCGGCCGCGGTCGAGGATGCGGTCGCCGGATACCGCTGGATGCTCGATCAGAAGACGGACCCGCACCGGCTGATCATCGGCGGAGATTCGGCCGGCGGCGGGCTGACCATGGCGACGCTGATCGCCATTCGCGATCAGGGGCTCCCGATGCCCGCCGGAGCCTTCTGCCTCTCTCCCTGGACCGACCTCGCCGTGACCGGTAAATCGATCGAGGAGAACACACCGACAGACTGTATGTTCTACGGCGAGGGGGTCAGACGAGTTGCCCCGGTCTACCTCGGCGACGCTTCTCCCCGGAATCCCCTGGCTTCGCCCATCTATGGCGATCTGACCGGGCTGCCGCCGCTGCTGATCTACGTCAGCGACAGCGAGGTGCTGCGTGACGACTCGATCAGACTGGCCGAAAAGGCCCGTGCCTGCGGCGTCGAAACGGACCTTCGCGTGTGGAGCGATCTGCCCCACGTCTGGCCGGTGCTGGCACGCTTCGGCGTCCCCGAGGCGAAGGCCGTCGTCAGTGAGATCGGAGATTTCATTCGATCGCGAACTCCCGATGCCTGAGTATTGATTTTACGGATCAATGAAGTTAAAAAGTAGAAAGTAGAAAGTAGAAGGTAGAAAGGCGGGCGCATCTTCCCCGGCAATCATATTTTCGACTGTTTTCAAGCTGATTCCACTGCACCGCTTCTACTCCCTGCTCTCTACTGCATTTCGCAAAATGAACCAACAACCTTTTTACTTTTTACTTTCTACTTTCTACTTTCTACTAATTCTATGAGTGAGACAAAAAACAGCGGACATCTGGTCGTCACGATCGGCGCGGGGCCGGCGGGCATCTACAGCGCGCGCAAACTGGCCGATGCCGGTCACAAGGTCGTCATCATCAATCGCGACATCAAACCCGGCGGACTGGTCGAATACGGCATCTATCACAACAAGCACAAACTGAAGGAAGGCGTCCGAAAGCAGTTCAGGAATATTCTGAGCGATCCGAACGTCCACTATTTCGGCCATATCAAGATCGGCCGGAATGCGGACCTGACGATCGAGGAGGTGAAGGAGAAACTTCAGCCCTCGGCGATCATCATCGCGGCCGGCGCTCAGGGCACGAAGGCTCTCGGTATTCCCGGAGACACGGCTCCCGGCGTCTATCACGCCAAGGATGTCGTCTACTACTACAACGGCCTGCCTCCCTTCAGCGAGGGCGACTTCCGGTTCGGCAAGCGCGTGGCGATCATCGGGATCGGCAACGTCATGGTCGACATCGCGCATTTCCTGGTCCATGACAAGAAGGTGGACGAGGTGATCGCCGTGGCGCGGCGTGGTCCGACTCAGCGTGCCTACACCGATGTCGAAATTCAGGCGATCGCCGCCAACATCGACACCGACGCGCTGAAGGCCGAACTCGAACGGATCAGGCCGAATCTCGAATCGGTCGGCGACGACATCGACAAGGTCTACGCCGATCTGACCAAACATATCGGCGCCAAGGCGAAGGAGGGCGAAAGCCCGTCGCGGGTGCTCTTCCGATTTCTCAGCTCTCCGACCGAGGTCGTTCTCGATGATGCCGGCCTGCCCGCGGCGCTGCGAGTCGAGAATACTGAACTGGTGCAGAAGGGCGACAGCCTCTCGGCCCGCGGACTTGGCACTCATGACGATATTCCCGTCGACACGGTCATCTTCGCGATCGGCGATCGCGTGGACGAGACGCTGGGACTTCCCGCCTCGGGCAACGAATACGTCAAGAACCCCAATCCGGACCCGAATCACCCCGGCGACGAAGCCTACCAGTGCTTCGATCCGGAATCCGGACAGGTCATGCCCGGAACGTTCGTCATCGGCTGGTCGCGCAAGGCCTCGGACGGTCTGGTCGGCAAGGCCAAACAGGATGGCGAAAAGGGCGTCGTCGCGATCAATCACTTCCTCGAGACGGCCGCCCCCTGTTCGACCGAGGACGCCGAATCGAGGTTAGCATCTTTCCTTGAATTGATCGGCAGCCGAAATGTCCGTCATGTCACCTGGCAGGATATTCAGAAGCTGGAGGAGGTCGAGCGCGGTATCGCTCAGGAACGCGGCCTCGAATTCTTCAAATACCAGACCGACGCTGACATGCTCGATGCGATCGACGGATAATCCGCAGATTTCGACCACGGCCCCCACGGCCGTGGTCGATCCATGTTAATCTCTCTTCACGCCGCATTTATCATTAATAATATGTTGCGGCCCCTCTCTTTTCATTTGACCTTTGCCCGGCACTTTCGTACACTTCCGCAACCATTTCAGGCTAGCTAAATAAGACTTTGGGCTCTGGTAACCGACAAAAGACGCCCGGCGACTAGATCGGGCAAAAAAACCCTTAGAATCAATATTTTAAGGCATACTCGCGGCATTGTGCATCATTGCTGCGTATGAAGAGTTTACTCTGACAGCAAGAAGCTCCGACGGATTACCGGCAAAGAGACCGGAGATATCCCGTCGGATGAGCGACACCCTTCGAAGGAGACAATACATGCGACGAAATAAGTGGATGCCTGGCGTCTCCGTCAGGCAACTGGTCGCCATACTTACGGTCATTTTGACCCTCGGTCTGGCAACCGGTTTTGTTGAAGCGCAGGTGCTGTACGGATCGATCATCGGAAACGTCACCGACCAGAATGGCGCGGTAGTTCCCGGTGCGACCGTTACGATCACCAACAAGGCCACGGGTCAGG
>CALBSU010000711.1 GCA_937967285.1 uncultured Acidobacteriota bacterium | reverse complement strand
CCTGTTTCTGGCAATCCCTCTGCCATCAACTGACATTGACGTTATCGGCTGGTAGAATAACTATTCTGTATTTCCGAGGGCAAGAGCAATCACGATAAGGGACCGACTCAGATGGTACCGACGACGTTAAAAGACAGTTTCGGCCGCGAAATCCGCGATCTGCGCATCTCGATCACGGATCGCTGCAACTTTCGGTGTTTCTACTGCATGCCCAAGGAGGCGATGGAGTGGCAGCCCAAGTCGGAGATTCTGAGTTATGAAGAGATCGTCCGGCTGACGGAGATTTTCGTCGCCCTGGGAATAACGAAGCTGCGCGTGACGGGCGGAGAGCCGATGCTGCGGCGCGATCTCGAGACGCTGATCGCCCGGCTCGGCTCGATCGACAGGGTCGAGGATCTGGCGCTGACGACCAATGCTCATTTTCTGGCCGGGCGCGCCGGGGGCCTCAGGGAGGCGGGACTGAAGCGAATCACAGTCAGTCTTGATTCGCTGACACCGGACCGCTTCGCGCTGCTCACCGGTCGCAAGAACTTCTCGGATGTCCTGACCGGCATCGATGCGGCGATCGAGTCCGGGCTTCACCCGGTCAAGGTCAACTGCGTCGTGATCAGGCACATCAACGACGATCAGGTGCTCGATTTCGCGCGGTTCGCGAGGGAGAAAGGCGTACACGTCCGGTTCATAGAATTCATGCCTCTCGACAACGGCAAGGTCTGGCGACGGGATATGGTCGTTCCCGGCGAGGAATTGAGGGAGCTGATAGATCGGAACTTCCCGCTCGAACGAGTCAGGTCGGAAAATCTGAGCGAGACCGCGCGGCGGTGGCGCTTCGCGGACGGAGCGCCGGGCGAGGTAGGATTCATCAACCCGGTCACTCAGCCGTTCTGCGGCCACTGCAGCCGGATCCGCCTGACAGCCGACGGAATGATCCGGACCTGCCTCTTTTCGACGGTCGAGCACAATATCAAATCGGTTCTCCGCTCTGGCGCGTCCGACGATGCCCTGGCGGATTTCATCATCGCCACGGTCAATAAGAAGGAGGACCGTCACCACATCAACGATCCCGAGTTCGTCCAGCCCCTGCGCACCATGTCCTGCATCGGAGGTTAGGAAGTTGTCATCCACAAAGGACACAAAGAATCACAAAGAAAAGGAATTGATCTTTGGTGAGGAATGCTACGAAATTATTGGTGCCGCTATTGATGTGCATCGCGAACTTGGCCCGGGATTTTTAGAAGCGGTTTATCAGGCAGCTCTTAAATTAGAGCTGATGAGGAAAGCTATCCCATTTGCAGTCGAGCAAAAACTGGATATTTACTATAAAGGACAGAACCTGGGACTACAGTATCGAGCGGATTTTGTTTGTTATGGTGAGATCATTGTTGAATTAAAGGCGTTGGATCGTTTGAGCGGCAAGGAAGAATCACAGATCATTCATTATCTCAAAGCTACGAAAAAGCGCGCCGGTCTGTTGATTAATTTTGGGAGTAGCGGGGTTCTCGAATGGAAAAAATTCGTATACTAGCTCTGCACCAGAGCTGGCACAATCCATAGAACTTTGTGATTTCTTCGTGTCCTTTGTGGATGATATTTCTTTTTCGGGGGAGTCGGGCGGCGAGCCCGGCTGAGAGTCCCGTCACGGGAGACCCCATGAACCTGATACGGCTCATACCGTCGTAGGGAGAAAGGCAGAAAAAATGACAACCAGGAATAATCAGGAAAACTCGCTCGAGGCTCCGTTGCCGAATTCAAAGCGGGTCTACATCGAGGGCGAGTCGGAAAATGTGAAGGTGCCGTTCCGGGAAGTCTCGCTCAATGTGACCAAGGGGTTCGACGGGCGGATCGAGGTCAACGATCCGGTCAGGGTCTACGACGCGAGCGGCCCGTGGGGAGATCCGACGTTCAAGGGAGATGTGAGAGACGGCCTGCCGGCGCTGAGGCGCGAATGGATTCTCGCGCGCGGGGATGTCGAGGAGTACGAGGGGCGGACCATCCAGCCGATCGACAACGGCTACCGGTCGGCGGATGAGGCGAAATACGCTCGTGAGAAAGAGCGGGGCCGGCTCGAGGAGTTCCCCGGATTGCGCCGCCAGCCGCTGCGTGCGAAGGCAGGCCGGGCGGTGACTCAGATGCATTACGCGCGGCAGGGAATCGTCACGCCTGAGATGGAGTTCATCGCGATCCGCGAGAACCTCGGGCGCGAGGCGGCGCTCGAAGCGATGAAGGCCGGCGCACGCAATGATCTCAACTTCCAGCATCCCGGCGAGAGCTTCGGGGCGGGCATTCCGAAGTTCGTGACGCCGGAGTTCGTCAGGGACGAGGTGGCGCGCGGGCGGGCGATCATCCCCGCCAACATCAATCATCCGGAGACCGAGCCGATGATCATCGGCCGTAACTTCCTGGTCAAGATCAATGCCAACATCGGAAACTCGGCAGTCGCCTCCTCGATCGAGGAAGAAGTCGAGAAGATGCGCTGGGCGACGAAGTGGGGCGCAGATACGGTGATGGACCTCTCGACGGGCAAGAACATTCACGAGACGCGAGAATGGATCATCCGCAACTCGCCGGTGCCGATCGGGACCGTGCCGATCTATCAGGCGCTCGAAAAGGTCGGCGGCAAGGCAGAGGATCTGACCTGGGAGATCTACCGCGACACGCTGATCGAGCAGGCCGAGCAGGGCGTCGATTACTTTACGATCCACGCCGGCGTCAGGCTGCCGTACATTCCGCTGACGGCGAAGAGGACCACGGGGATCGTCTCGCGCGGCGGATCGATCATGGCCAAGTGGTGTCTGGCCCATCACATGGAGAGCTTCCTCTACACCCGATTTCGCGAGATCTGCGAGATCATGCGTGCATACGATGTCAGCTTCTCTCTCGGCGACGGGCTGCGGCCGGGGTCGATCGCGGACGCCAACGACGAAGCGCAGTTCGCGGAACTCGAAACACTGGGCGAGCTGACGAAGATCGCATGGGAGCTGGATTGTCAGGTCATGATCGAGGGGCCGGGCCACGTTCCGATGCACATGATCAAGGAGAATATGGACAAGCAGCTGGCGGAGTGCGACGAGGCGCCCTTCTACACGCTCGGACCGCTGACGACCGACATCGCGCCGGGCTACGATCACATCACCTCCGCGATCGGCGCGGCGATGATCGGATGGTTCGGGACGGCGATGCTCTGCTACGTCACGCCGAAGGAGCACCTCGGGCTGCCCGACCGGAAGGACGTCAAGGACGGCGTCATCGCCTACAAGATCGCTGCCCACGCGGCCGACCTGGCGAAGGGGCATCCGGGCGCGCAGATCCGCGACAATGCCGTCTCGAAAGCGAGGTTCGAGTTCCGCTGGGAGGATCAGTTCAATCTCTCGCTGGATCCTGAGACAGCGCGCGAGTTCCACGACGAGACTTTGCCGCAGGAGGGCGCCAAATCGGCGCATTTCTGTTCGATGTGCGGTCCGCACTTCTGCTCGATGAAGATCACGCAGGATGTCCGCGACTACGCCGCAAAGCAGGGGATCGACGAGACCAAGGCGCTCGAGGCTGGAATGCAGGAGAAGGCCGCCGAGTTCAAACAGGCAGGCGCGGAGATCTACGTCAAGGCGTGATACGGCACCGGTAGCGATAGCGACCGGGTGGCATACAGTACCGGTAGCGATAGCGACCGGGTCATAAAACAAAAACTGAAGGAGATAAAGAATGGCAACAGTCAATTTCAAGGGGAATCCGGTTACTCTGCAGGGGGAAGAGGTGAAGGTCGGTCAGGCGGCTCCCGATTTCAAGGTACAGAAATCAAGCGATCTGAGCGACTATACGCTGGCCACTTCGGCCGGCAAGACAAGGATAGTTCTGGCGGTTCCGTCGCTCGATACGCCTGTCTGCGATACCGAGACTCGACGGTTCAACGAAGAGGCCGCTAAGTTAGCTGATGTCGAGGTGGTCTGCATCAGCATGGATCTGCCATTCGCGCAGAAGCGGTGGTGCGGCGCGGCCGGTGTCGAGAATGTGATTACGGCGAGCGATCATCGCGATGCATCGTTCGGCAAGGGGTATGGAGTTCTGATCAGCGGCGGGCCGCTCGATCGCATTACCGCGCGGGCGGTCTTCGTGATCGGGCCTGACAATGTTGTCAAATACGCCGAATATGTTCCTGAGATCGCAGAGCAGCCGAATTACGAGGCGGCGCTGGCTGCTGTGAAGTAACGGGTGCGCACGCGCCCCGCGTGCGTTGAATGGTCATCAGGGATAGCGCACGAGGGGCGTGTGCTTTGAATGGCCCGTCAGGGATAGCGCACGCGAGGCGCGTGCGCACCTCAGGATGCCGTGGGCGGAATGCAGACCACCGGAACCCGGGCTGCGCGGAGCACCTTGTCGGCGGTCGAGCCGAAGAGCACATCCTCGATGTTGCTCTGGTGATGTCCGCGGGTGCTGATGACGATCATTTCGAAGAAGAGGTCGTTGGCGACGCGGAGGATCTCGGCGAAAGGTTTGCCGACGACGACCATGGTGTCGATCTCCGGCTTGTCTGAACCCTTCGATTCGGCGATCTCACGCAGCCGTTTCTCGGCGCTCTCCCGCAACCGCTCGACGACCTCTTCGGCCGGGCTGAATCCTTCCTCCGAAACACGCTCGATGAAATCGGAATCCAGGACGTGGAGCAGGCAGACCTCGCCTTCGGGATCGACCAGCGAGAGAGCGAATTCCGCGGCTTTGAGCGAGTTTGGAGAGAAATCGATGGGAACGAGTATATCGTTGATTTTCATGGCGGCAACTCCTTGAACAATTACGATTCTAGGCTACAAAAAGAGAGGCGGCAATGGCAAGACCCGCCGCGCCTCGCGAGCGACAAATCGAGTCGAGTCATCACAACTGCGGGTCGAAATCCTGTACAATATCGCGCGTATGTCGAATCAGGATCCACAATTTGACGGAGCGGTTCAGAGCGAGAGCCGCGAGAAGCTGAAGAAGCCCCCGCTCTACAAGGTTCTGCTGCACAACGACAATTACACGACGATGGAGTTCGTGGTATGGGTTCTGCAGACGATCTTTCACCACAGCGAGGCCGATGCTTTCCGGATCATGCTCCAGGTGCATGTCCAGGGGGTCGGCATCGCGGGGATTTATCCATATGAAGTGGCCGAGATGAAGGTTTCGCAGGTCATCGCGGCAGCGCGCGATTTCGAATATCCGTTGCTGTGCACGATGGATGAGGAGGCATGATCCGCCCGATCGCGGGACCTCCGGATGGTGATGAAAATCCGGCGTTTATTGGTTACACTTGGTTCGACCGGAACGGTCCGGTCGGAAATTCGAGGATGTTCTGATGGATATGATCACGAAAGAATTACAGGCGACGATCAATCTGGCGGCCAATGAGGCGTTGAAGAGGCGGCATGAATTTCTGACGCTGGAGCACCTGCTCTTCGCGATGATTCATGACCAGACGGCCAGTGAAGTGATCAGGCAGTGTGCCGGCGATCTGGATCTGTTGCGGAGCGATCTCGAGGAGTTTTTCCGGGAGAACATGTATCCGATGCCGGAGGAGGTCGAACGGTATCCTGAGCAGACGGCGGCCTTCGAGCGCGTCATCGAGCGCGCGATCTACCAGGCCCAGGCTTCCGCCCAGGAGAAGGTCGACGGCGGCAACATTCTCGCTTCGATCTTCGAGGAGCATCATTCGCATGCCAGGTACCTGCTCGAGAAGCAGGGAATCACACGGCTCGACGTATTAAATTACATCTCACACGGTATCTCGAAGATCGACGATGACGGGGTGCCGATGCCGTCCGAGTTCGAGGACGAGGAGGAAGAGGCGGAGATGCGCCAGGTGCGCGATCCGCTCAAGGCCTTCGCGGTCGATCTGGTGGCGCGCGCAGCCGAGGGGCGGATCGATCCGCTGATCGGGCGGCAGATGGAGCTCGACCGGACGATCCAGGTGCTCTGCCGCCGCCGCAAGAACAACCCGCTCTACATCGGCGATCCGGGTGTCGGCAAGACGGCGATCGCCGAGGGGCTCGCGCTGCGAATTCACAACGGCGAGGTGCCCGAGGTTTTGAAGAACACCGAGGTCTATTCGCTGGACATGGGAGCGCTGCTGGCCGGGACGCGCTATCGCGGCGAGTTCGAGCAGCGGCTCAAGGCTGTCATCAGCGCGCTCAAGAAGAAGCCGGGTGTGATTCTCTTCATCGACGAGATTCACACGATCGTCGGCGCGGGTGCGGTCAGCGGCGGCTCGATGGACGCCTCGAACATTCTCAAGCCGGCGCTTGCATCGGGAGAGCTGCGCTGCATCGGTTCGACGACCTACAGCGAGTACAAGGCCTCGTTCGAGCGCGACAGGGCCCTGGCAAGACGTTTTCAGACGATCGAGATCTCGCAGCCGAGCATCGAGGACACGGTTCAGATCCTGCAGGGGCTGAAAAGCTATTACGAAGAGCACCACGGCGTAAAATACAGCGACGAGGCGCTGCGGGCCGCGGCGGAGCTTTCGGCCAAGCACATCAACGACCGGTATCTGCCTGACAAGGCGATCGACGTGGTGGATGAAGTCGGGGCGGCGACCAAGCTCAAGGAGGAGCGTCCCGAGGTGATTTCTGAGCACGACGTCGAACTGGTCGTCGCGCGGATGGCCAAGATCCCGCCGAAGACTGTCTCGGTCTCGGACAAGGAGCGGCTGCAGAATCTGGACGGCGAACTGAAATCGGTCATCTTCGGTCAGGACCACGCGATCGGGCAGCTCGTCAACGCGATCAAGCTCTCGCGTTCGGGGCTCGGTCATCCCGAGAAGCCGATCGGATCGTTCCTCTTCTCGGGACCGACCGGCGTCGGAAAGACCGAGCTGGCCAAGCAGCTGGCGAAATGCCTCGGTGTCGAGTTCCTGCGCTTCGACATGAGCGAGTACATGGAGAAGCACACCGTCTCGAGGCTGATCGGCGCGCCTCCGGGGTACGTCGGATTCGACCAGGGCGGGCTGCTGACCGACGCGATCCGCAAGACTCCGTATGCCGTGCTGGTGCTGGACGAGATCGAGAAGGCCCATCCCGACCTGTTCAATATTCTGCTTCAGGTGATGGATCATGCCTCGCTGACCGACAACAACGGCAAGAAGGCCGATTTCCGCAACGTCATCCTGATTATGACGACCAACGCCGGAGCGCGCGATCTGAGCGGCACCAAGATCGGCTTCAAGCAGGTCCAGGAAGGCGGCATCGGCGGGACGGGCAGCAAGGCTCAGGGCGCGATCGAGCGGACCTTCAGCCCGGAGTTCCGCAACCGGCTCGACGGCTGGATCGCCTTCGAACAGCTCAGCTTCGAGGTGATCGAAAAGGTCGTCGACAAGTTCATCGATGAACTCAGGGGGCAACTGGTCGAAAAGAAGGTCGAGATCGATCTGGAAGAGTCGGCCCGCGCGTGGCTGGCGAACAAGGGCTACGACCAGCAGTTCGGCGCGCGGCCGATGGCTCGCCTGATTCAGTCGAAGATCAAGGAGCCGCTGGCCAATGAGATCCTCTTCGGCAGCCTCCAGCAGGGCGGCGTCGTGACGATCGGAGTCAAAGACGGCGAACTGTCGCTGGAATATTCGACCGGGGATTGAGGCGGCAAACGGATGATGATTCGATCCTGCCTAATTCTGGCCGGTCTGCTGATCGCCATCTTACCGGCATCGGGGAATCAGGTTCCGCAGACACGAAATAACATCGAGCAGACCGTACGGCAAATGACCTCTCCTGAATTTCAGGGGAGGTCATTTCGTTCAGAGGGCGGGCGCAAGGCGGCGGAGTATCTGGCCGAACGGTTCAGGGAGGCCGGGCTGGCCTCGCCGCCGGGGGTGACGAATCACCTGCAGCCGATCGACGGCGGCGGGCAGAATGTGATCGGCCTGATCGAGGCTGCGGGAGCGAGGGACGAATACCTGATCGTCTCGGCGCAATACGATTCATTCGGGGCGCCGTTCGTCGGCGCCGCCGACAATGCAGCCGGCGTTGCGGTGATGATCGAGATCGCGCGGCTGGCGTCCGCTCAGCGTTTGCCGCGCCGCATCATCTTCATCGCCTTCGACGGCGGCGAGCAGGGGCGGGCCGGCGCGGAGTTCTACGCCGGGCATCCGGTTATGCCTCTCGAAAAGACGGTCGCGACCATCAGCCTTCACAATTTCGGTCGCGGGACGTCCGATTATTTGAAGGAGAAGATCCACCTCTACGGCGCTGAATGGAGCGCGCAGGTCAGGGAAGTCCTCAAAAACGGCCCGCCGGACCTGATGCTCTTCGGCGTCGACACGCTCGATCCGCTGGAACGCGAGCACTTCGATCTGTCGGGCAGGAAGATCCCGTATCTGCTGGCGACGAACGGTCCCCACTACACCGCGCACAATCCGCAGGACGTGCCGGGGAGGCTCGATTTCGCGGCTCTGGTCGGGCACGTCGAATCGCTTTCGCGGCTGCTCAGGGAGATGGCGCGCTTCGAGGGGCGTTTCGAGTGGTCGAATGAACCGGTTTACGATCCGCGTGAAGCGGCGAACCGTGAGCTGATGCTGAAGGCTCTGCGCCAGGCGGTGATCGATGCGCCGGGCAATCGCGCGGGGCTAGAGCGGCTGGACGAGATCGCGCTGGAGCTGAGGCGATTCCGCGACCGACCAATCCGTGATCCGAAGGCGCGCGAGGCGGTAGTTCTCCGCGCGGCGCGGGCAGGCCGGCTGATCGCCAGTCCGAATGCAGTCGAGTACGAGGACCTCAAGGCGCGCGCCCGCGTGCACGAAGCGCGGGGTGAGACCGCTCAACTGCGTGCAACGCTCGAAAGACTGCTCAAACTGATCGAGAGCGAGTACCGGCGCGGGGATCGGGAGATCGAGGAGCTGCGCGGGCGCCTCAGAGCGC